>CANHUD010000039.1 GCA_947463665.1 Sphingobacteriales bacterium | reverse complement strand
GATCATGAAACGTTCGTTTCAAATGATCTGGAAATTTGACAAACGTCGTTTTATAATTTCTGGTGCCATCGTACTGGTAGCTGGACTTTTTACACTGGCGAACACGTATTTCCTGAAAAAAGCGATCAGTGGCCTGGGGTCTGTCGCTCAAGATCAGAACAATGAATCTTTTTTCTATCTGTTCCTTGCGTTTGGAGCTGCCATAGCCATTGCATTGGTTACCAACTACAGCGGTCATCTGGTAGAATTATTTAGTTTCCGCTTCCGATCTCTTGTGGAGGATAAAATCAACGATCATCTGCTAAAACTCAACATGGCGCTGATGGAAGATCCCAAAACATTTGATACGCTGGTAAGGGCCCGGTATGCAGGTGGGGATAAAGTGAACTCAGTATTTAGCCATTCGGTGAATCTGACTTCCGACTTGCTGAATCTTAGCATTTTCTCCGCTTTCATGATCACCGTGAGCCCCTTGGTACTGATCCTCTTCCTGGTTGTAAACGTTCCAATGGTCCTGACCAGAATGTATTTTTCCCGAAAAATGATCGAACTGGAACAGGAACAAACGCCGCTTAAAAGACGCTCAGAATATTTCTCAGGACTCTCTGTGGACCAGCATGTACAGAAAGAAGTGAAGACATTCCTGACCGGCCATTATTTTCTTGACTTGTACAAAGACATACGGCTTCAACTTTTTTCCCAAACATTTCAGCTGAACCAAAAACGTAGAAAAGTTGAACTGATCGGTTCTCTTTTTCGGAACATAGGCTGGTTTTCAGCAGTTGGCATGATGCTCTGGCTGGTCATGCATAACAGAATTCAGTTCACAGACCTTGCCTATCTTTTTACACTTCTGCCACAGATATTCCGGATGACCTTCCAGATGACCATGAATATCCACTCCTTACATTCAAACACCCTGTATGCCCGCTATGTGTTTGATCTTCTGGATTTAAAACCCCAGATCAGACCTGTAAAGAATCCGATTCCAATAAAACAGCTCAGTAATTATACCATCAAGTTTAATCAGGTTACTTTCCGCTACCCAGGCCAGGAAAAACTGGTACTAAAAGGGATCAACCTCCGCCTGGAACCCGGTAAAATTGTGGCCATTGTTGGCCTTAACGGCTCAGGAAAAACAACTGTCATAAAACTTCTCTCCCAACTGTATCTCCCGGAATCCGGTTCCATCACGCTGGGAGGCGTAAACATCCAACAGTTAGATCCGGCAGAATACCTTGCCCATTTCAGTATCATCTTTCAGGATTTTGCACGCTACCATTTTTCAGTAGCCGATAATATCCGTTTAGGTGATATAACCCGTAATGGTGACATGAATGATATCATCAGAGCAGGTGTTGAATCCGGAGCCGACGAATTCGTCCGAAGCCTTCCTAATGAATACGATACCCTTACAGGTAGGAGATTTGAAGAAGGTACGGATCTCAGTGGTGGCCAGTGGCAAAAAATTGCTATCGCCCGTGCCCTTTACCGTCCCTCCAAATTCATTGTGATGGATGAACCCACCAGTGCACTGGATGCCGCTGCAGAAAAAGCATTTTTCGAATCCTTCAAAGATACCATAGGCAATCGTGGCGCATTGCTGATCAGCCATAAACTATCGGCCGTTAAATACGCTGATTATGTGTATGTATTGGAACAGGGAGAAATCATCGAAGAAGGAACTCACGAGGATCTGATTCGTAAAAAAGGACAATACGCATGGCTATTCGATGCACAGTCGTCCGCATATACTACTAACATATGACATCCTTACAACAAACCATATCATCCGGATTAGACTTCCTTTTGGAAAAACAACTTCCAAAAGGAAATTTTTCCTGTCTGGTCGCAGAGGCTACCAGTGGACTGAATGAAGACATGGAGCATTTTGATACAGGTAGCAGAAAAGGTTGGGTGAGCATCGATAACACGAATATTTTTCCGGCTACACTCACTGGTCTATGCCTGCTGCAAGCTACCGACTTCCCGCAAACGGAAAAAATTCTTCAAAAAATAGATCGTCTCCTGCTGAAACAACAACATGCATTTGGAACATGGAATCACTACCTTCCGGAAAGCCCTGTGTACAGCTATCTCCCTCATGATGTGGATGATACCGCCTGCGCACTGGACTATCTAACGAAGCGAGGCCATGTACAACCCAATAACGGTAACCTATTCCTTGCTAACCGAAACAGCGATGGTCGTTTCTTTACCTGGTTCACCGCCCGCAAAAAATGGAACGCATCACTTAAGTACTGGCTGGTCTCCATGAAAGAACTCCGACATCCGCTTATTGCCAATGCCTTCTGGAAATCAACAGAAAGCAGCCGATACGATATAGATGGCGTTGTAAACAATAATGTCATCCTCTGGCTGGGTGAAAGGCCGGAAACGGCAGCCGCTATTCAACATATCGTAGAACAGGTAAAAGACGGCAAAGAAGCTGAATTTGACCTTTATTATTCCAATCTGCATGTGATCTGGTATTTCCTTTCAAAAAATATTCAGGCAGGCATCCCCTCATTTGAACCCTTACGAATTATACTGATTCAACGAATTCTGGCTACCATTAACCCAGAAGGCCACGTACGGAATCACCCTTTGGAAACCGCTTTAGCTCTTTGTTCTCTCTTAAATCTCAATGCATCAATGGATACTTTTCCAGCATCATCTATGATACGTTTTCTTCAGCAAAGCCAGCAGGCAGATGGCTCCTGGAAAAAAAGAGTCGTCTACATGGCTGGTAGAAAATACATCTATGGTTGGGGCAGTGAAGAATTGGTCACTAGCTTGGTAATTGAGGCACTTTCCCGCTCTAAAAAGTTTTTTACCCTGCCATGAAAACGTTGTATCTCCATATCGGCCATTCCAAAACCGGGTCTTCCTGGTTGCAACAACTGTTATTCATCAACCGGAAAAATCTTATGGAACAGGGCATACAGTATTGGTTCAGTGAACCAGAACTAAATGACCCGGACTATCCTACCAACATTCACTGGGGAAATGGAAAATATGTTTTTAGCAGTCCTGAACAGCTGGAAGCATATTTTAATGCACTCCCGGAGGCAACTACTTCTCTGCTCTCTGCAGAGGAGATTTTTTACGATCTGATGTTCTGGAGAAGAATTGACTTCCCAATTAATTTTTTACGATCCAAAGGTTATCAGCGAATCAGGATCCTGCTATTCATCCGGAATCCGATGGAGCAACTCTATTCCAACTGGGCTGAAGAACTGAAAAACGACTGGTTTCCCTACCACAGACCGCTGGATGAATATATTACTGGTCAATTTAAACCAGCACTGGTGGCTGAATTCATTCAAAAAATGAGTGCCATTCCGGAAATTGAACTCACCATTCGGAACTACAGCAACTGCGCGAAACGGTTGGATCAGGAATTGTGTAGATGGCTGGATATTCCTCATATAAGCCCTGCTAAACCAGATAAAAAAATAATCAACCGATCCCTCACCCACAGTGAGATCCTGATCCTTCGAACCCTGAAAGCTGCCGGCTACCCTGATATCTGGCCCATGACCGAGCTCATGATGTCCTTTTCTCCCACTTATCCAATACAGAAATTCTATCCAAAACAATCTATACAACAGGCATTCTTTGATCGGTTTCAAAAAACCATTGAGTATGCAAACTCTTGTATTCCTGCAGCACACACCTATGCAACAGACATAAAAGAATATGTGGATCCGGAACAACGAGAGGTACGGATCGACAAAACAGAACTCGATGCCATCTGTCAAAAACTGAGCGTTGCAACAATACAACATGACGAATCTTTACTCCAATACAGTGAAGCAGGGCTTATAGAACAGATACAACAATTTGTCCGGGAAATGCCAGACAAATCAGCCTTCCGGAATACAGAGCCCAGAACATTGTTTATCTATACGCACAGATCACAGCCGGGCGGAGTATCCGCTGCCGTATTCGAATGTCCGGAACTATTTGCTCCGTATTCCGACATACTTACACTAATGCCGGTCAGTAAGCAACATCATACCAACACTCATTTCGTAATCTGTACCCGGCTAACACAAAACCTGCTGGATAGCCGTGAAACAGATCCGCTGAAAATTCAGTCTGATCTTTTCCATATGCGGAATTTCGGATATTCTCGTATTTATGTCTGTTGGCCAGAATCCCCTATTCCCGATGTACTGGCTGCCCTGGCACCCACAATCCAGACGGTGTATTGCCCGCCAAGAAAAAAATCTATATCCGATTTATTGAAAAAGCTTCTTTCTTTTTTATCCCAAAAAATCCGAGCATGAAACCCATAAAACGACTGTTCATCGTTACAGCAATTGAAGAAGAATGGGGCGGATCCGAAAGCCTCTGGTTTGCCGCTGTACCTTACCTGCTGAAACAGGGTATTCAATTGTTCGTGATAAAGGGAAGCATCAGCAGAGAACATGCGAAATTCAAATGGCTCGCCGAGCAGGGAGTGCTATTGATCGATCTGGTTATGCGGCCGGAAGGCCAGAAAAAACCGGAACGAACACCCGCTATCCTCAATCGCTTTGAAAATAATATCGCCAATTATTGTATACATCTTGAAGTTTATAAACCTGATCTGATTCTTATCAACCAGGGCGTGAACTTCGATGGACTGTATTTTGGTCTGTTTGCACAAAAAGCAGGCATACCCTACGCCATCCTTGCACATAAAGCTGTGGAATTCTTCTGGCCCCAGCCACAGGAACGTGCCTTCATGAAAGACGTATGGAAAGGATCTCTTCGTAACTATTTCGTATCCGAACACAATCTCCTGCATACCCGCTATCAATTTGGTATGGACATCCCTGAAACCGAACGGGTGTACTATCCTATTCGGAGATATGCAGAACCGCTGCCGCTTCCCTCCGCAGAGGAAACCTACCGGCTGGCCTGTGTAGGCAGGCTGTTCCTCCTCGATAAAGGGCAGGACATCATCCTGAGAATACTGGCAGAACCTGTATGGAGAAATCGAAATATTCAGGTCGATTTCATCGGTAGTGGAGGTGATAAAGAAGCACTGATGGAAATGGCGGAATACCTGAAACTCCAGAACGTCCGGTTCATCGGATACAGTACCAACGAGCATATCTGGGAGGACTATCATGCACTCTTACTCCCATCCCGTAGTGAAGGACTCCCGCTGGTTGTACAGGAGGCGATGGCTTCAGGCCGAATCTCCATTGCCGGTAATGCCGGTGGAACAGCCGAAGTGGTAGTGGATGGCCGCAATGGCTTTTTAGGAGAAGCCAATGTCAATGATTTCAGTAGCACCATGGAAAGAGCCTGGGAAAGACGGATGGACTGGGAAGAAATGGGCAGACAGGCATTTCAAGACTTTCAGGCATTTTATCCGGAACAACCGGTGGAACGTTTTGCGGAATCTGTAAACTCCCTCATGTATGGCTGATCCATTGGTAACCGTGATCATAATGGCCGCCCGCAGGGAACATCTGCTGTCCAACACGCTCAACAGCGTAAAGGCACAGTCGTACCCCAACGTGCAAATTATCGTTACCGGTTCAAATGAACAGTCCATCCGCCGTATAACCGATGATATGCAGGGAATAGAGGTACTCGCAGATCCCTCAGCCACCGATACCAGGTTACTGAACCGTGCATTAGAAAAGGCTACCGGAACATTTCTGGCAGTACTGGAAACTGGTAACTTATGGTTTCCGGATTTTCTGGCTGTTCAGCTGGAGATGCTTGTAACCGGTAAAGCTGATTTAACTATTGCCAATGGCCTGGAAGAAACAATTGGTCAAGATCCGGTGGTTCTATTCCAAGCACGTCAAAACTACCGTAAAGTGATGGCCCAGGCATTCGATACCTGGTATCATCCAACACAAGAAGAGCTTCTGCCGATGCTAACCGGAGATCAGTTGCCGCCTGTTTCCGCATTCGTATTCCGTAAAACCCTCCTCGATAAAGGTTGGGCAGATCAATTCATCCGGTATTATCACCAGGCAGCAATGATCAGCCTACTCAATAAATATAAACCGGTTATCGCCACCTGTCGCAAACGTCTCTGGTTCCGGCGCCTTGACCCACTAACGCATCTGCAGCCAATTGAAAATGCTATCCGGGAAGGAGAGCAATGTGTCTTGGAAGCAACAAGTTTGCTCACTTATACAGCACTCAGGAAAGACCAGCGGTCTTATCTGAAAGATAGTATCAGTCTGCAATACAGATTGCTCGCACTGAGTTGTCGAAAAGCAGCTTTACAGACTGACAGTATCCGTTATACGCTAAAAGCTATTCGCTATAGACCAGCGCTGCTGAAAATTCTGGTAAAAAAATCTAAAACCTATTTACTTCGTCGAATATGAAACTACCTGAAACAACATTTCCAGTACTCTGGCTCTATGGACTCAGCGGTGCAGGAAAAACAACCATGGCCAAAGGACTTCAGCTTCATTTTCGGAATGCAGGCATTCCGGTGGTGATCCTGGATGGCGATGAATTACGCGAAGGACTGAACAAATCTCTTGGATTTACCCAGGAAGACCGGCGTGAAAATATCCGTCGGACCGCAGAGATTGCATCGGTACTTTCCAAACAGGGGATATTTGTGATTACGGCACTGATAACGCCATTAGAAGAACACCGCCAGCTGGCAAGAGAAATAATTGGAGCCGAAAGACTTCTGGATGTGTTTGTCGACTGTCCTTTTGACGTATGTGAATATCGCGACGTAAAAGGATTGTATGCAAAAGCAAGGAAAAAAGAGATCAGCTCTTTTACAGGTATTGGCTCGTCGTTTGACACTCCTGCTGACCCTTTTTTACATCTGACCACCCATGAGCATACCAGAGAAGAATGTTTACAAACCCTTATTCAGGTTGTTACGCCCCTGCTAAACACCCCCACCGTTTTTACTAACGCACAACTTCTTCAAGCATGACGCAGCATCCATTACTTGTATCGGTCATCATCCCTACTTATAACAGAGAGGAACTGGTTCAACGTGCCATTCAAAGTGTTTTAAATCAGACCTGGCAACATATTCAACTGATTGTTGTAGACGATGGCTCTACAGATCGCACACAGGAAATACTAAAAAATGTAGAAGGAATTGAATATATCTGTCAAGCCAATCAGGGTCAAGGGGCAGCCCGTAACAGAGGATTGAAAGAAGCCAGAGGAACATTCATTGCAACACTGGATTCAGATGACTTCTGGTACCCTGAATTTCTGGAAGAACAGGTTACTAATATTGAAAATCATCAATTGGATTTTGGATTTGTGAACTGGCATCAGGATAAACATCCAGAGGGAACCTTTGATTTTCTGAGATCTTTTTATTTTATCAAGCGCTATCACAAACATGCTGCATCGGATAACTGGATCCTGATAGACTATCCGGTACTTCGGCAGCTCTTCACAGAAGCCTGCATTTGCCCGAGTTCCGCACTGGTGTTCAGAAGATCAAGCTTCCCTGAAAAATGGAATGAAGACATGAATATTGCTGACGACTGGTTCCTGTTGCTGGAAATCATCATGTCCAAACAAGTCAGCGTAGGTTTTACGTTTAAACCACTCTGGAAAAAAAGTATCCAGGAAGATAACATTTGTGAAGGCCAGTCTAAAGCAGCTCTACTAAGAAAATTATACTTGCAAGACTTTGACCGCATAATCAAACATTTTGGTCCCAAATTTTCGACCAAAGAGAAAAATATTTTCAGACGAGAGTATCTGATAAGTATGCTCAAACTGGCAGATCATTACTTTACTAAAAAACACCCCGGCTATTGGGCAAAAGGTGCCCTACTTACCGCTAAAGCATGGTCGCAAAACCCTAAATGGTCTTCGGTATTCTATTTGCGGAAATTCCCAAATTTTCAAAAGAAACTAAACAGCGTACTCTACCGCTAACTTCCCAATATCCAATATCTAATATCTAACATCTAAAATCTAATGTCTACTATCCCTTCCTACACCCGTCACACAGAGTGGTGGGAACATAAAATAACACTGTTTCTGTTTACAGGTTTGCTGGCGATTTCCTATGCGGCTCCGGCCAACCTGTGGTGGCCACTTCTACACCTGGGTATTGCCCTGCTCAGTATCGTCGTCTGTGCTGTATTCGTAAGTGTTATCAATGATTACACAGACATGGAAGATGATCGCATCGCCGGTAAAACAAATCGGCTTACCCATTTATCAATCGGGAAAATAAGACTCCTTATCTTTTTGCTACTGGCAACAGGAGCTGCTTTCTGCTGGCATTTCCGTAACCAACCGATTACAATTTTCTTTTACTCAGGTTCATGGATTGCTTACAGCGCCTATTCGTTTCCTCCGATACGTCTTAAGAAACGAGGCTGGAGCGGTGTACTGGCCGATGCCGCGGGAGCCCATCTGTTTCCTACCCTCACCATTCTTTCTGCCATGAGCCATTCACTGCTCAAACCATTTCCGGCAGAACTTTATGTCACTGCTGCCGGATGGAATATTCTTTTTGGCCTGAGAGGGATTCTCTGGCACCAATACACAGATCGGCAAAATGATCTTACATCCGGTTTGATAACAGTCGCAACTATGGTACCGTCAACCCTAATCATACGTATAGAACTCCCTATTCTTATACTTGAAATTACTGCCTTAGCTGGCATGCTCTGGGTTTCAGCACTACAGAATCTGCTATACCTGATTCCGCTTTACCTCGCTTACGTCTGGCTTATTAGGAAAAGAATGCAGCTACACCCAGTAATCATTCTTACACCGGAAAAAAAAGAATGGATATTTTTATTCTCCTCCTTTTACCAGTCTGTACTACCGATAAGCCTTATGATCCTTATGAGCATCCAGCTTCCCTGGACGTTACTACTGATCCCTTTTCATATACTGCTCTTTTCAAACGATATCCGGACAAATATTTCCATCATAGAAGATGTAGTGCGGAATCTCGTAAAAAAGACTACCGAAGCCCAATAGTTTCCAGTATGTAATCGATTTGGGCAACTGGATGTATTTTTTGAAGGAATACATTACGGTTCGAAAGATTTCTGAAATTTTTCGGATTCAGCAACAATTCCTCTACCTGCACCTCAAATAGATCCGGATCATCCGATACTTCCAGATAATGTAACCCCTCCGGCATTTCTACTTTTATCGGAGTGCTGATGATCGGTTTATCCATTGCCAGATATTCTCCCATCCGCCAGGAACAAGCTCCATTTATAGAGGGTGTATTAAAACATACTTCTGAACGAAGTGTTTTTTTGATGTAATCCAGTCGACTTAACCTGACACGAATTACATATTTATCAATTTGCTCAATTCCGGTTCGATAGTTATCAACGATTCTGGATAATCCTCCTTCCACCTTAAAACCCAGACGGTGACAAACATCCAGGAAACGGGCACTTAGCATATTTTCAGCCGGTAAATTTCTCCATAAGGTCCGCTTGTAAAAAATATACCCTTTGTCAACAACTGACTTTTCATTTAATTCAGTCAGCCACAATGGTTTTTGACGAAAAATAGCCTTGAATTCCCTAAGGTTTCGAAATAGACGGGACGGGTGAAACATTCGAATGCCCTGAATGGAGAACATCTTAAACGAACGTATCGGGAAATGTGGATACAATGCATGATATTTCCACTCAGATGGATACTTCCAGTCTTTTCTTTTCTGACTGAGAAATATGTGATCAAATTGATGGTGATACGTAAAATGCCGTTCTGTAGGATCATCCAGATCAAGTAAAACCAGCTTCTCACTCTCTTCACTGGTTATCTTTAATACAAAACGATTCAGATAATTAAAAGAATGGTAAATCGGATCCGGACGAAGACGAAACTCTATTTCCGGGTGTGTTGCCAACCCATGAATATAGTATGTTGTCCAAAAATTGGGAATCGATAATAAATCTATCTTAAATGGCTTATACACTTTATGAATTTAACCCCCCGCTTTAGCAGTAGCAGTAGTAGTTCAACCAAAACGAATAAATGTTTTACTTTATTATAGAGACACCCGTATGAATTCCAATCTGAAAAATAAGATAATTGGATTCAAATTCGCAGAATTTGCTTTATTTTTTCATCAAATTGAGAACCTTGAATACTCAGCAGACAGACGCTACATCCATTCAGGTATCGCCCTCTTTTCGTAAGGCGGCCCTCCAGGCCGTTCTGAATATTATTCTGTTTCTATTTGTATATCTGCTGCTCTTCACAGCAGCGCTGATGCTGGCAGGCTCCTGTTTGTATGCAGGACTGGCCCTTATACTGGCAAAACCATCGTTCATTACCCTGCTGGCGGGTGGCGGAATCGCGATAAGCGGTGTCATGATCGTTTTCTTTCTGATCAAATTCCTGTTCTCTACCCGCAGGGCAGACGTGTCGGACTCCATCCGCATCATGCCGGAAGATCAGCCCTTGTTATTCGATTCGCTACGGAAACTGACCCGGGAGATCGGCACCCCAATGCCTAAAAAAGTATTTTTATCGCCCGATGTGAATGCTTCCGTTTTTTACGATTCATCTTTCTGGAGCCTTTTTCTGCCTGTCCGAAAAAACCTTAAAATTGGAATCGGCCTGGTGAATGCCCTCAATGTATCCGAACTCGAAGCGGTGATCGCCCATGAGTTTGGCCATTTTGCCCAAAAAAGTATGAAGGTTGGCAGCTGGGTCTACCAGGTCAACCGCATCATCTATGATATGCTCTATAATAACGATGGACTGGCACGCTCCATCAACGCTGTAGCCAATGTAC
The DNA here is from genome assembly GCA_947463665.1 of Sphingobacteriales bacterium. Taxonomy (GTDB): domain Bacteria; phylum Bacteroidota; class Bacteroidia; order Chitinophagales; family Chitinophagaceae; genus Pollutibacter. The sequence goes on along the minus strand of CANHUD010000039.1, from coordinate 2,760 downwards.
ACTGGATCATCGCGCTATTTATCCGCATCGCCGTTAAGATCATGGAAGGTATTCAGTTCATTCTGCGGAAAATGTATGCCCTCGTCAATAAATCCTATATGGGACTTTCCCGCGAAATGGAATTCCATGCCGATCATGTAGCCGCGCACGCCCGGGGAAGTAATAACATCATCCACGCACTGCTTCGCATTGATTTTGCGGAAACTGCCTACGGACATACCATCGAGCATTGCAACCGTCTCCTGAAAGAACAAAAAACAGTCCATAACTTCTACGCCGGTCATCGTGCCAATATCCGGCAAATGGCCTCTATCCTTCAAACCCCCGTACAGGAAGGACTGCCACTACTCAGACTGGAAAAGCAGGGTTCCTCCCGCATTCAGTACAAAGACCAGTGGAGCTCACATCCCACCACACAGGAACGGCACGAGTATCTGCAGCCATTTCAATTGAATGGGCCGGTAGATCAACAACCGGCCTGGACCCTTTTTCAACAGAAAGATTCACTTGCCGCAACCCTCACCCAAAAAATATATCCGGCCCCGGACCCCGAACAACCGAAAACAGAAATCACAGATCCTGCATTCCTCTCGATCATTGAAGAGGACTGGCAGGAAAACCGACTGGATAATTACTTCAAAGGGTATTTCGACCGCAGATGGTTTGATATAACCAATATAGATAGTAACCTTTCAAGTGATTTCGGATACCTGTTCCCTGGTCCTTTCCCGGATGACATGGCCATGTTGCCAAAAGAGATCCGCCAGATTGAAAACGAGGAATCGGTACTCAGTGCTATCCAATCCGGTGATATTGATGTCCGGACCTTTGACTTTAACGGACAAAAACGAAATAAACAAGAAGCGGGAACACTGCTGAAGCAGGTTTCCGAAGAACGCATCTCCAGGCAACAGGCTCTGGAAAATGCTGACCGGGGCCTGTTCCTTTATGCGGCTCATCGCTCAGAAGCATTTGATCTGAACCTGAAACGATATCTGTCAATTCGTCAGTCTGCTGCACAGTTTTCAACGGCTGCAGATGCCATCATCGAAAAAATCGAACCCTTTTATTCCAGCAGTGATCTTACAAAAGAAATCGTAGAATCGATCCTTCACATGCTGAAGACAGAACTGGAACCCACCTTCAAAAAAGAATTAAACAACTGGCTGGATGTGCTCTCTGCAAATAAAGACATTCACGAACTTGCCCTGAAATATCTTGAGTCGGACTACCAGTATTTCGATGGCCGTCAGTTCATCGAAACAGATCTCCAGGATCTGAACCAACTCCTTCGGGAAGGCTGGTCCGCTATTGTATCTCATCTGTTCATCGAATTCAAAGAACTGACGCGCCAGTTGGCCAATCAGCTACAAGAACCCGTTGCGGCATGATCACTGCAGAAAATCAGATGGAATACAAATAGGGAGAAGTTCCGGAAATGCAGGCTACAACTCACTGGTTTGAACAAAATATACGTATAGCAAACCAATGATTCATATCAATGTTTCATTATTGAACGAACAAGTATGAAACAGATTCGACTGGCTTTAGACTGGACCCCCAATATCAATCATATCGGTTTTCTGATAGCCCTGGAACAAGGGTACTATGAAGATGCAGGACTCGATGTTACACTCCTGAACCCAGCAATGGATGCTTATGCCAAAACACCGGCAAAGAAACTGGAAACCGGGGAAGCAGATCTGGCCATAGGCCCAATGGAATCTGTTATCAGTCTGAATACCAAAAAAAATCCATTCCCCGCTCAGGCCATTTACGCGATCCTTCAGGAAGATATCAGCAGCATAGCCGTGTTGGCTTCATCCGGTATTGTTCGGCCGGCACAATTAGATGGTAAACTGTATGCCTCATACAAAGCCAGATATGAGGATGAAATCGTTCGGCAACTGGTCCGCAACGACGGCGGATCTGGTGATCTGGCTATATGCTATCCGGATAAGTTAGGCATCTGGAATACCCTGCTTCAGGGCAAATCCGATGCTACCTGGATATTCGACAACTGGGAAGGAGTGGAAGCCTCTACACAGAGCATCCCATTGCGCACATTCAGGATGAAAGATTTTGGAATTCCCTATGGCTATTCTCCGGTTATTTTCGGAAACCGGGAAAAAATGGCAGCAGAGAAAGAAATCTATTCGCTATTTATAAAAGAGTCAAAACGCGGTTTCCTTTTTGCACAGGAACATATAGAGGAATCAGCCGCAATGCTGAAAAAGGCCCTTTCACCGGATGATCAGGTTAGAATTGATCTGATACAATCGCTCGATTCTTTTGGCTTCTATTTCGGTGATTCAGGTACTATGGGCCAGATGGATGCACATCGAATGGAGGCATTTTTTCAATGGCTTGTAAAGCACAAACTAGAGCAGCCAGACATATTACAACTGGAGTTGTATACAGAAACATTCATCTGATCGATGTCTGAAAATAAATACACCCCGGGAAAGACCTGCCTTTGATAAGGTTCATACTCCCCCGGGAGTATATTTATTCCTAATATGGTGCCTTTCAAATGCAACGGCTGTTGATTAATACCAGGGTACATAACATTTCTGCGTCATTCGATTCCTGAACAGATAAACAACACTGAGCTCATAACTCCTGTACGACTGACGGGCACTGTTTAGTGTGGAGATAAGTATAACATAGGTGAGCCCAACCTGGAGGTCATCTTTCTGATATCCAATATATGGGATGAATGCATCATTAACACGATACCAGGTACCGGCAAAAATTTTT
>CANHUD010000038.1 GCA_947463665.1 Sphingobacteriales bacterium | reverse complement strand
TTTTGTTTGCTACAATATGCCCTGGATAGCTAATGATTAAGGGAACTCTTAACGACTCTTCATACATCCACATTTTATTAAAAAGTCCATGCTGCCCTAAGAACCAACCATTATCAGATGTATATACAATAATTGTATTTTCAGTTAATCCTTTACTGTTTATATAGTTTACTAAACGGCCAATATTATCATCCAGATTCGCAATTTGACGGAGATAACCTTTATAGAGTGTCTGATAGGCCCACACTTTATATTCAGCGGTTCCTCTTTTTATACCAGGAGGAGCATTTTTATGGCTACTGGAATTATACACATCAAATTCATAAGCATTCTGTAATTTAGAGTATGGAGCTTCATCATTCCTCAGAAAAGAATTTTTGTTGCTGTACTCCTCATTAAAATTAGAAGGGAATGGTAAGTCCTTCGTGAACAGAGAATCATATTTTTCCGGAGTGATGTGAGGTGCATGCGGTGCTTTATGGTGAACAAATAAAGCAAATGGCTTATCTGTATTTCTATTCTCGAGCCATTCTATTGCCTTATCCGTTATAATATCTGTAAAATATCCCTGGCTAACTTCTCCTTTATAATTTTTATCTGCCCAATTTTCACTTGTAAAGAATGCCGGATTAAAAAACAATCCCTGATCCCGCACAACCTGACAGTAATCAAAACCCAAAGGCCGGGATTTCAAATGCCATTTTCCTAAAATAGCCGTTTCATAATTTACTTTCTGCAATATTTTGGGCAATGTATTTATGGAAGCATCCAGACTATCCCCAATTCTTAAAAATCCGCTTTCTGCACCATATTGACTGGTTAATATAGACGCTCTGGAAGGAGAGCACAGTGAACTAACTACAAATGCATTATTAAACAAAACTCCCTGACTCGCCAGCCGATCTATATTGGGCGTTTTAGTAAGCTGGCTTCCATATGCACTAATGGCCTGTGAAGCATGATCATCGCTCAGTATAAAAATGATATTTGGCTGCCGGGGATGCTTTTGGGAGAAGGAAGTTAAACCAATCGTCATAAATACTACACAACAAAGTGTAATAGGCATCCAAACTGTTTTAATCATTGCTTTGTTCGATTTTCAATTTATCTACGTTAACGGTCAATGGCCATCCCTCAAACTGTCTGATTTTTTCCTTTGCAGAAGCTGCATATCGTGGCCAGCAGTTCAGCTTAATCTGGTTTTTTTCTTTGATAAATTCCAACATAGCGTAGCCCGTTACCCGATCATGCAATAAAGCGGGTGACATTCCGGAACTATGAGGATTTGCTACAGCATGCACCGTTATCTTATTATCAAAGCCATCCAGAAAACTACCTGCATAAGCCGGTTTACCGGGAAGCGGCTTCAAATTATTTTTCGGATCCGGCCACCATCTTCTTGGCCAGATATTGCTCAGTGAAGGAACGGCAAATGCAACCGTTCCATCATCAAACTGATCCATTCCATATTGAACAACAGATGGCAAATGCTGGTCACCACATAAATGAAGGTGGACGTGTTGGCCTAACATTTTTACAATTTCATCCCGGCGGTTATGGGGCCAGCCATTCGAGTCCATATCTTTTACAGGTACATCGCCCAATACATATTCTCCCTCTACAGGAATTGGTAGTTGAGTATTGTGATTGTCATTGATTTCATTAGCCGGCAGCGTTTGTAAACAACAAAAAGGGGTAGCAGATACCAATACCGTAAACTCTTCAGGATTCGTAAACCCATCCATCCAATTTTTCAAAAATCGTACCTGTCGCTCTCCAATCAGGTTAGCTTCCAATTTTTTTTCTTTTGAATCGTCATAGGTTACGTTTTTGGAAAAACCATTGTACACATCCGCCTCAGGAGGGAGTATATCTTTTGGGGGCGACTTGAATTTACGGTCTTCGATCAACGCAAAATTGATTCCGGCATATTTCCAGTTACAGTAAAATACTTGGATGCCCTGAGAAACGGGTGTTGGATCAAAAGGACGGGGCATATGGCTCGTCTGGGTTAACTGTGCCATGTTAACCCAATCAGCGGGCATTTTGTACCCACCACTGTCCTGTGAAACGGCTCCTCCAAACAATGGATTTGCCGGGCGTCCGCCCGATCCCCATAAATTTCCATGATACACATCATGATCATCCGGAAGTGCCGCCATAGGAATATGCCTGAAAAGTTCACGATAGCTCCATCCAAACATGATCCACTTACGTAAATAATCCAAAGACGATTTTTCGATCGGATTCATTTGAACACCAAACCCACCATTTGACTCATAAAACTGATCGCCAAGAAAAAAAGCAAGATCCGCCTTATGTGCAGATGCACTCAACACCACTTCTGTATCGGGAAAGCCATAATCCCAATTGCAACTAAACCCTAACACCCGGATTGCTTTTTTATCCTTTGGCTCTGCCGCAATCGTACCTTCATATGAAAATGTTCGTACATCGCCATTTTTCATCCGTACATCGGTGGTCACTTTATACGGTGACGCAATGGTATTGTCCCAATCCGATACAATAAATGTTGCGGTTCGGGCCAGGGGGTGAGGTTTGCTGGCACCAATGATTTCCCATCGCTTATTTTTTTTAACCCATAGCTTTACTTCGCCATTTATCTGATCCACAGGTGCTAATTGTGCGGAAAGTCTTAGTTCGCTTTCAGTGGTAGTATACTGAGCGAAATAAATGGGACCATAAATATGTTGGGGATTGTATGAAAGTCCTTCGCCCTTTACCTCCAGAGATGAAAAAATCACTGTAGGCTTGTCTGCCAATTTTTTTGAAGAGGTAAAATGACTTACCAGCGCGATATTACCACTCCAGTCCTGACCCGTCGAATATGCTGCCTGCAAGGTTCCCTGTACCTTTCCCAAAGTATCCAACACCTCAAGTGATACCGTACTTCTTTCTTCAGGTCCGGGTAGAACGTTGATCTTTAAGGTAAGATCCTTTGTTAGAGAGGGTTCATCCAATTTATTTTCTGAGTACCTGTCTCCTATAAACAAATAACCACTTCGGGTAATTCCTGCATCCACCCCTTTCCCCGTCATAATGGCGGAACGATAATCGTTGAATCTTCCTTTCACTCCCAGTCTTACGCCTGCAAAATTTTTTCTGTCTTGCTGATGATCTGGTTCATTTACAAATCTAAATACGGTTTGTATGTTACACCCTTTGGATTCAGTGGAAAGCTGATGGGTAAGAAGGTGAACGGTTCGATCCGGGCCATGACAGAGACAGTGTAATTCCCCGTTTAGTATAGAAAAATCCTGTAGTCTTTGTGCCCACAAGTCTTCTCCCGTCCATATCATATCGGGATACAGATGCCATTTGCTGGAGAAATGATCATTGGTATCTACTATCGTATTGACAGCATCAGCAACGTCCACTGATTTTCTAAATTTAAATGCTGCCGCAGATGTGGCACTCCAGAATAAGGATCGCAAAATTTCTCTCCTGTCCATTTATTCTCCTTTACGTTCAAGGGCAGGTATTAAAAATCTGCTTACTTCCGGTGTATGATGTTCATTTTTCATGATATCCTCCATTTTCTTTACAATGTCAGGATATTTGGCCGCTACATCGTTTTGTTCCTTAATGTCTGTGCTAAGATCAAAAAGCTGTGTTTTGATAGTACCTTTCATAAGGTTTAAGCGGATGGCTTTCCATTTTCCCATACGAACAGCCTGTTGGCCACCATATTCCGGATACTCAAAATAAAGGTAGTCATGCTGTTGCTGCTTTCCCTTCAATCCTAATAAAGTTGGCAGGAGACTCACTCCATCAACATTTGGAGGAGTATTGACGGAAAAAAGATCACATAAGGTGGGCATTACATCTACAGTAGCTGAAATGAGATCAGAGGTCGTTCCCGGTTTTACTTTCCCCGGCCATTGTACAATAAAAGGCTCCCGAATTCCTCCTTCAAAAAGAAATCCTTTTCCTCTTCCATACTGACCCTGGAATGGACCCGCACTGTTAAAGAAAACAGGATCAACCCCTGCGTTGTAGGCAGGTCCGTTATCACTGCAAAACATGATAATCGTGTTTTCGTACAACCCATTTTCTTTTAACGTTGCAACCAGCTGACCCACCTGTTCATCCAGGGCAGAAATCATAGCTGCATAGGTAGCTCGTGGATACCGACAGGGGAAATAGGATCCTCCCAGAAAAGGTTTTTCGTCTCCAAATTTAGCATGATAGTAATCTATCCATTTTTGAGGGGCCTGCAAGGATACATGAGGCAGCGGGGATGCGTAGTATAAAAAAAACGGGTTGTTCTTATTTTTCTTAATAAAACTGGTTGCCGCCTTTACTAACAGATCTGGCGAGTATACGTTCTGCTGATATTGAGCATAACTTTTGGGATCCAGTTTGTCTAAACTATCCGGAAGTTTTGTATTGGGAGAAATGATTTTATTGTCAAGAGGTACCCTGTCTTCATTTTCCCAAAGATGGCCGTTATAGTACGTATGATCCTGACGCTGGCAAATATATCCGTAGAAATAATCAAATCCCTGTCGGTTCGGAAGACCTGCTGTAAAAGGTGCGCCAAGTCCCCACTTCCCTACAATACTCGTTTTATATCCAACCTGTTTTAACACTTCAGCGATGGTGATGGTTGAATCCGGGATGGGCCACTGTCCTTCAAGATATGGATTTTCTTCCATGGCTTTGAAATCCCAAACGGGGCCTCTTTCACCCCATTCGTGATTGCCACGAATATATGCTTTACCAGATCCAATACCTGTCATCAAAAGATAGCGGGAAGGAGCACAAACGGGAAACGCATAGTGCTGTGTAAATTTCATCCCGTTTTTTGCCAGATTGTCGATATTAGGAGTTTCGATCTTATCCTGTCCATATACACCAAGATCGCCGTAACCCAGATCATCCGCAAATATGTAAATGATATTAGGGCGATTTACCTGAGCATAGCTGACATTCAGTTTTGCCAGCGATGAAGCCAAAGTAAACAGAACAATACAGGATAGCATCTTACGTATGTAAATCATTTTGAAACATTATTTTGAAACGTTCACTTAAATAAAGGTGATTTCTGCCCTGGATCAAAATCAACTTTTATAGATTCTACCAACCAGGATTTTGTTTAACTACTCCGTTTGTTAGTACGATCTGATTGGAAGGAATAGGATATAAATAATAATGGTCCGGGAAATTTGCAGGGGGAACACCTTCATAGGCAACATAACCAGAAGATCCGGCTGTTCTACCTCCTAAAGTTGGTACTGTATTGGGAGGTACTTCCCCACAGGCAAGATTTTGCACAGTACCTGTTTTTACAAACACAAACATACCCAATTTCCTCTCACTGGTATATCCCATTTTCTTCCATCTTCTAAGGTCGTTGAAACGATAGCCTTCGCCCATTAATTCTATTGCCCGTTCTCTGCGAATTTCCCAAAGCACAGGATCTACAGACGGATCTCTTTTCGGATCTTCAGGAATGGCTGAAATGGTAAGGGCATTCACTTTTCCCCGTGCTCTTAGTTTATTGATGGTGGCATTACAAATAGTCTGGTTGAACGAACCAAGCTCATGTGTAGCCTCAGCATAATTCAGCATCACTTCTTCCATTCTGAAGATAGGCGCATCATTGATATCTGCACTGGAAATACCTTCATTAAGCCGGCTTGAAAACTTCATGAGCTGATAGCCCGTATAGGTTACATTGTATGGCTGTCCGTCATTTGCATCCTGAAAATGAGGAATTTTTCTAACCACAAAACCATTCCAGTTTCGGATAGGTAATCTTTTCGAGGTATCAACAGGAGAAAGATTTTCAAGCACAGAGAAAAATTCTTTATCGGTGGGATTATTGGTGAATGAAAAAAGTCGAACAGAACCGGGTGCATTGACTTTGTAAGGAGGAGGAGTCGTAAAATACAGTCGTATATCTCTATCTCTGAATTCCCTAAAAGGAGTACTGTCACCCTGAAACAATGGGCTTGTCCAACGTGTTTGTCCGTCTTTCATCAGATACATATCAATTGCCTTGCGTGTAAGATCCCAACGGCCGGAAGAGCTTTTCGGAAACGTAGAAGCTGTATGGGTGATCTGATTGGCTTCGTATGCTTTGTACAATAGAATTCCGGGCTTCCCTGCAAGACTGGAACTATTGAAAACCTCCCAATAGTTAGATATAATTGTGGGGAAATTAGTTATGAGTTTGGCGGAAGCTTCTGCGCTTGCCTGTAAATAGGCTGCTTCACCACCTAATTTATGATATTTCCTCCATGTGCCTTCAACCAATCCAAATCGTGATATTAACGCGCGAACCACATGCACATCAATTGTATTAGCGCCATCCCCGGCAGGTTTGATATTAGACTCCGCATATTTAAGCATATCCAATACCTTTTGTGCCACCTCAGTGCGTGGTGTCCGGACTCCATAAAGAGTATTCTCATCCTCATCCCCTATCGCATTTTCGACCCATGTAATGTCTCCATATTTATTTATTAAATTGGCATAATTGTATGCTTTGAAAAAATACCCAACGCTTCTCCAATGCTTCTTTTCGGATTCATTTATGCTGGCCTTATCAATATTATCAAGTAATAGGTTAATCGCTCTTATATTTTCAAATGGTTTTGTATAGTCATTTGAAGAAGCTGGAACGATTACGCGCTGCCATATCCATGGAGACTCCTGATTCAGCAAACTCAACTGACCAAGATCACTGTCAACATCTCGGTTTAACTCGCTGGCATCATATCCGGGAAAAATTTCATAAAACTGCCATGCGTACAATTTTATCGTTTCATACGTTGTAAAAGTCGTTTGAATCGACAATTGATCTTTCGGCTGTAGATCAAGAAAGTTTTTTTTACAACTACCCAGCAATACACCAAAAGAAACGAACACTATTATTTTATAAAAATTTTTCATTTGATAAACTATTTATAATTAGAAAGAAATATTTAACCCAATACTAACTTTTTTAATCAGCGGATAACCAGCCCCCCGGGTAACATTGTCCACTTCAGGGTCTAACCCTGGAGCTAAATGATCTTTCGTAAATATGTTTTCTGCAGATATAAATGTTCTCGCATTAGACATTCCTATTTTCCTTATTACGGATGCAGGTATAGAGTAACCGACTTCAATATTTTTGATCCGGAAATAAGCCCCGTTCAATAAATACTTTGTTTGTACTCTGTTGCTGGTTCCAAAATTAGATCCCAGACCACCTCTTGGATAAAAAGCAGTTGTATTGTCTTTCGTCCAATAATCTAACTGATGCTGGTACAACATCTCAAAACCTGCCCTGAAGGGTCCGCTTAACTGGTTACTAATCCATAAATCTCTCTTTCCCACGCCCTGAACAAACAAGGAAAGATCAAAACCTTTGTAAGAAATATTTGCAAATCCTCCATATTGGTATCGCCTTGTACTATTTCCAATTATTCTGGTATCACCTGGATTAGTCAATGTGCTGTTTCCTGGATTTATTTTTCCATCTCCATTCAGATCAGCAAACCGGATGTCACCCGGTACAGGATTCAGAACATTATCCGGAATCGATATGCCAGGATTTAGCGTACCGTTTCGCAAATTGGCATCCAATGAACCACGTACGAAATCATCGATATCTAAATATCCCTGTGTTTCATATCCCCAAATTTCTCCAAATCTGTACCCTTCATAATACTGACTCAGCAATCCTCCTGCATTTTTAAATTTAGTAATGACTCCCTGGTTATCTGAAAGATTAAATCCTATGGAATAGTGGAATGCTTTTATCTTATCGGACCAAGCCATATTCAATTCAAATCCTTTTGACTCAAGGTTAGCTGCGTTTTGGAATGGCGCCGATGTTCCCAATGTGGCGGGAAGTTCTGCCCCCTGGGTAAGCATGTCTTTTGTCAGCCTGACAAAATAATCAAACGTGAAGGTCATTCGATTCCTGAAGAACCCTAAATCAACTCCAATATTTTTTGTCAGGACTCTTTCCCATGTAAAATCCGAACTAACCAGATTGGGTGGGAGGATAGTAAGATACCGTACATTGGTAACCGGATCAATCCAGAAAGCATTTCTGGTTTCCATCCCCGGTATAAATGCATAAGGTGCTACACTTTGGTTTCCAATCTCTCCAAAAGATGCCCTTATTTTTGCAAGATTGACAGATTTTTTGATCCCACCCATAAACCCTTCATTCGAAATCACCCAACCCACAGAAGCAGATGGGAACAATCCAAATCTTTTTCCAGGCGCAAATTTGGAAGAGCCATCGTACCGCATGTTTCCTTCAAGTAAATACTTATTTTTAAAAGAGTAATTCACTCTGGAAAAATAACCTGATAATGAAAATTCGTTATAGGCATCTGAGTTCGTCATTATTCCGGAACTGGTAGATAAGGAGGGGGCGACGGGGGTAATAACGCCCGTTCGGGTAGTAGTAAAACTTTCTCCCCTACTGATTTCCTGATTGGATCCAGCTAGCAATTTAATATTATGCTTTCCAAATGTTTTCTCATGTGTTGCATAAAGATTCAACGCATGAACATTGGTAACAGAATTTGATCTGGTAAATCGGGATTCGGTATTTATAGGTTCTTCATTGTAGGTGGTAGCAGCGATATAACGTCTGTTCGTTGTGAAATTTCTTGTATTTCCATTTACTGTTCTGAAGGTATATTCACCGGTAATTTTGAATCCTTTGGCTACCGTATAATCTAATTTTCCCAGCATACGAAGATCGCTTCCAAAGCTTTCCTGAGCAGGCTCAAGGTTAAGATAATTATTCGGTGTACTAAAAGGCAAACCTGAAGCAGGTCTGGTGGGAGTACTAATGGTGTCATAGCCTGTATTCATCCAGTCGCCAAATCCAACTGCCTGATTAAATAATGCAGAAAAATTTGCAGGTGTTAATCGATTATCATTCCTATATAAAATATTAACACTGGCTTCAATATTTTTAGACAAGCTGGAGTTCAGGAAAATATTAGCATTGTACTTTTTATAACTGTCCTTATTCGTAATCATTATTCCATCTTCATCGGCATATCCAAGTGAAACTCTGTAACTCGAATTCGTACTGCCTCCGGAAAAGGAAAGATTGTGCATGTGCTCAACACTATTGGTCATGAATTTACCATAGAGATCTTCCTCCAATAACCTATAGCGCGTGTTGTTCGAAGGATCAATAAACTCTCCATTAGGATATGCCGAAGGTTGCTTCTGATAATCCAATAAGGCAGTTTCCCAAACATTCAGATTCTGTCCGGTCCAACTGGCCGTTTCTCCATATGCCCGTAATGCTCTTATATAATCAAGTGCAGAAGCCTTTTGAGGAAGATCCATCGGACGGGTAAAGGAAAGATTGCTGGTGTAGTTAAACTTTATTTTTTGATTTTTCCTGCCTTTTTTGGTAGTTATGAGAATAACCCCAAATGCTGCACGACCTCCATAAATAGAGGATGCAGCGGCATCCTTTAATACCGAAACAGTTTCAATATCCTGAGGGTTAAGATCGTTAAGACTACCGGGAACATTATCTATCAGCACAAGTGGACTACCCCCGTTTATTGATTCCACCCCACGAATCTGAAGGGAAGTGCCTTCACCGGGACGTCCTGAACCGTTGGTTATCTGTAACCCGGGAATGGCCCCCTGTAAAGCAAGTGCGGGACTACTCACCGGTCGATTCCCTAATACATCATCCATTTTAACCGTAGCAACTGCTCCTGTAAGGTTAACCTTTTTCTGTGTAGAATAGCCAACCACTACTACATCCTGGAGCATATTATCCATGCTGGAAAGCGTAATTTCCTGAGTACGTAAATCACGTACAGTAATGGTAACACTTTGAAAACCGCTTGAAGATACTTCAAGTAGTACAGGCAATGAGTTAACTTCCATAGTAAAGTTTCCTGAAGAGTCAGATAATGTTCCTTTTCCCGAAGACTTTTCAAGAATAGAAGCACCTTCAACAGGCTTATTCTCATCGTTTTTGATTCTTCCGTTTATCTTTGTTTGCGAAAAGGCAAATGACGTAACGAGAAGAAAGGCAAAAATAAAAATCTGCTTTTTCATGTTCAGTTTTTAAGCAATTAGTTAGTACTCCCGAATAAGAGGAGCTTTTTAAAAGTATACGTTAACTGAACATGAATTTTGCGCAACCGAATGCGCATTTTTTAATCAAAAAACTTTATTAAACTATCCTTCAAATGCATGAAATTTTTCGGCAATGAAACAACCTCAATAATAAGGGCTACTAACAACTGGAGTTTCCTTCAAATCAGGAGACACTTCAATACTGACAAAATCTGTATCTGCTATCTGCGCTTGATTTTGTATCAGACTAATCAACACTTCAATAGCTTTACTTCCCTGAGCAAATGGATACTGCTCTATTGAAATTAATGGCGGATAAGCAATATGTCCGGTAATAGGCAAATTTGCATAACTGACAAAAGCTATATCTCTGTTAACTTTTATATTGTTGCTTATTGCAAATTGTACAGCATCCATATGAACATAATCATTGAAAGATATAATGGCAGTGGGGGGATGCTTCTGATTTAGTAGTTTATGCATGGCTCTACAAGTTGTCTCTTTTGAAAAATCCGTTTCTTCTACGAGTTGCATATCCACTTTAAGATGCTGCTTTACAATACCATCTATATACCCCTTTAATCTTTCCTTACTTGCTGCTAAATTGGAAGGTCCGTTTATCAAGCCAATGCGACGATACCCTTTCTTAAAAAGCCATTGGATCATTTTTATAGTGCCCGTGTATAAATCACAATAAACTTTATGAGCATTCGAAAAAGATGGCACACGATCAAAATAAACTACGGGTATATTAAGTTTATCAAGTTTATGAAAATGACTAAACTTTGTAGTTTGCTTAGATAAAGATATAATCAGACCATCCACCCGTTGTTTACGCATGGAATCAACTACCTTTTCCTCTCTTTCAGGGTCATCAAAACTTTGTGCGAATAAGATAGTGTAGTCCTTTTCAACTGCAATGCTTTCAATACCACTAATAGCTTCAGAAAAAAATTCTTCTCTAATCTGTGGGACGATCACTCCAATGATATTAGATCTTTTCTCTTTAAAAAAGATCGCCTTGGCATTTGCCTCATAACCAATTTCCTTCGCTAATTTTTGTACTTCCATCCGTGTTTTTAATCCTATTCTCGGGTGGTTACTCAATGCCCTTGAAACAGTTGAAGTAGAAACCTTCAATCGAATGGCCATTTCCTTTATGGTGGGTAGCGTTTGGTTCATAGACGAATAAATTTCATAACTCTGTTAACAAACCTAAGTGATCTGACCCCTTGAAATATTCATCGCCTTGATGATAAGTGCAATCTTCCTGTATTTAGTTTCCTTCAAATCAAAATAGTCATACATCCTTCGTAGAGAGGATCCTATACCATCTACACTTAAAAATGCACGATTAGCAATCTCTGCATTCGAAATAGAGGGACTATCCAGCAGAATATTCAATACCTTCCAGTCGGTCTCATTAAGATTTCGATTAATATACTTCTCTATCAAAGCCCTATTCAACGAAGCCGACTCTTTATCAATCAATAATTCCTTTTTCTCCGGCTTTTTAAGTTGCTCGATCTCCTGAAGCAAGACAGCTCTTTTTAATTTATTTCTGGAATTATTCCGATGCAGGATATGAAGCAATATTCCTACTACTATAAAAAAGATGGTAATTAAGATGGTGGTTTTCTGAAAATGCCGGGCAATTAACCGCTGCTTTTCCTGTTGGCTTTTTAATTCATTTTGCATTATCTGGAATTCACTCTCCCTTTTAAAGGTCTCCTGAATAATGTTGAACTGGTTCGTCTCCTGCACAACACTATCAGCGTACGCCATGTAATGCTCATGCATCGCTAATGCCTCTGAAGGCAGATTAACATACTTGTAATACTTATATAGGATTTCATATAAACGCTTCTTAAGAAGATTATCATCCGTAAGCCTGATTTCCTGCAGTAGAGGTCTCGTATTTTTAAATGCTGTTTCTGGACTCTGATTAAAAACAATATCTGCTTCTGTGATTTTAGCCTCTAAAATCCCTTTCCTTACGCCCAGTTGATGATAAAGCATCTGGCTCTTCTGTGCATATTCAAGCGCTTTTTCCCTTTCCTTTAATTCATTACAAATCAATGCCAGTATAGAATAACTTCTTGCCACATAAAACAAACTTTTTTCACGCTGTAAGATGTCAAGTCCTTTTTCATAATACTCCCGGGCGAGCTCAAACCTTTTCTCACCATAAAAAGACATCCCCATATTCATATAAACGATCGCGATATTTCTATCTTTTGACTTTCGCTTCAGTAAGGACTCTAGTACTTTAGAATAGTATTCCAGTGCTCGTTCATAGAAACGGATGGATAGAAATACACTCCCCAGATTGGCCAAAATGGTATTTTCTCCATCCACATCACCTAATTGCTGGTAGAAGGTAAGTGCTTTTGTATACCGACGAGTAGCGGATATGTAGTCTTTTTGGATAAGATGGACAGCCCCAAAGCTCCCATGACTTTTAGCCAATAAAGCGGAGTCGTTGAGTCTTTCCGCTATACGCTCCGCCTTTTCATAAAAAGTCATTGCCTGTTGATAATCCTGCTTTAAGAACATGACTTTCCCCATATGCCTCCATGCCCGAAACATCTCCCGATCGTTTTTTTGGGCGATAGCCAGATCAAGATGATATTTTAAAACCAGTAAGGCGGAATCCGGATGCTCCTGCATGACTTCGGAATAAAAATCATCCAATGCCTTAAATCGTCTGCCCTCATCCACGGATTCATCTTCCCAAATGGGTTTTGAGGGATGACTCTTACCCTGGGTATAGGAATCAACAGTAAAGAGAAGTAAAAAAATGAAACTGAGAAAAATCGTGCGCAGAAGCATTTGGAACCGGAAATTTAGAATATGTTCAGATTAAATATACTGAGCTCCGTTCGATTGCAGCAGGCTAACTTTTTTCTAAAGTCCTCAATTCCAGTAAAAAAGCTGGAATTCGAATATATTCACAACCAGGCGTGAAGGACTTTGAAAGGATCAAGATTAGTTCAGAGCTCCCTAATCATTGAAATATGAGGAGAATTCAAATGAACCAGTAATTTCCGAAAAGAAAATACTGAAAGTATCCAATGTAAATAAGTCAGTGACCTGAAACAAACATGCTATAGAAGCAAAACAGAAAAAGAACGTATTAGAGAATAGAGGTTAGAGATTAAACTTCTATCTAACCTCTAACCTCTAAAATCTTACTTACTGATATACTCGCACATAATCAATCTCATACAGAGCTGATGAGAACTGCGGGTCTACTGCTCCGCCGAACGTCCCTCCGATGGCGAGGTTCAGCAGAATAAAGAAATCCTTATTGTACGGAACAGAGGGCGAGTTTTTAAAACTGTGAAACAGTGTTCCGTTTACATAAAAGTTCAGGGAATTAGCATTCCAGTCCATCCGATAAACATGAAAATCAGTGGTTGCCGTAGGTACAGTGGTACGCCCAACAACGGCATTTCCGCC
>CANHUD010000037.1 GCA_947463665.1 Sphingobacteriales bacterium | reverse complement strand
CCCGTTCCGGTGAAAAACAATACCGGGATATGCTCCTGCAAAAACTGTTAACGGTACAGATCAAATCGCTCAAAGAGGCTGATAAGCTTGACTGGCTACGCGCCATTGAACTGCTCCTGCTCCGCCTCGGGAAGCCGGAACATGCGCTGGTCAGCCAACTGATCGCCACCCTTGATCCACATTACCCCGCGGCTACCAATAACCTCAATCGTTCCCTGAGCAAAATCCTCGTTTACCTCGACGCCCCCGGGGTAGTGGACAAAACGATGCGCCTCTTGCAACAGGCTAAAGACGATCCAAATGATCAGAAATCCGTCACCGCCTCCGCAGATCTCATCCTCCGCAACCCCGACTATGGCCTGAGCATCGCAAAAATGCTGTCGAACGTTCCGCCTCAACAGCAAACGTTCTATGCCACCGTCCTCAGCCAGACTAACAACGGCTGGACGCCAGCCCTCCGGGAACAATATTTCCAGTGGTTCTACAAAGCCTTCGGCTACAAAGGAGGATACAGCTTCATCGGGTTCATCGACCAGATCCGGAAAAAAGCCCTTGCAAATGTTCCGGCCGATCAGTTCGCCCGGTTCAATGCACTCTCAGGTGATTCCATCGTCAACCTCGCCCGCATGGGCCTCACACCCAATATGAAACAACCAAAAGGGCCGGGCCGGAACTGGGAGGTCGACAGCGCACTCGTGCTGGTTAAGGATGGACTGCAGAACCGCGATTTCGAAAATGGAAAGGCAATGTTCGCTGCCAGTCTCTGCTCTTCCTGTCATGGTATGCGGGGGGAAGGTGGCGTATCCGGGCCGGATCTTACCCAAATCGGCACCCGATTCTCCTACAAAGACATGCTGACGGCCATCATCGATCCCAATAAAACCATCTCCGATCAATTCGGGTCCACGGTCTTCTTTCTGAAAAAAGGCGGATCGGTCATGGGTAAACTCATCAGCGAAGACAACGATAAATATGTCATCGCCCAAAATCCTTTCGCCATGCACCAAACCCGTGAACTGCCTAAAGCGGAGGTCAGTCGCACCCGCATTTCAGAGATCTCACCCATGCTGCCCGGACTGATAAACCGCCTCAACCCCGAAGAACTCAAAGATTTACTCGCCTACCTCCAGGCTGGTGGTAACCCCGATCATGAACTTTTCGCCCCAAAAAAATAATGAATGTTTATGTCGATGACATCTTTTCTGCCGATACACCTGCTGCTGCTCCTGATGGTTTCATTCGGCGCAAACCCCTCCTCAGCGCAGAATCCCGAAAAAGGTTTCCGAAAGATATTTGATGGAAAAACCTTCAACGGTTGGGAGGGCGACCGGTCCGTCTGGCGCATCGAGAACGGAACACTGATCGGCGAGGTCACACCGGAAAAACCGATCAAGACCAACTCCTTTCTCATCTGGCGAGGTGGACAGCCCGCTGATTTCGAATTCAAAGCCGAATATCGCATCAACAAAGAAGGCAACAGCGGTATCAATTACAGAAGCGAAGAATTGCCAGATATAAAATACGCTGTTAAAGGATACCAGGCCGATATAGATGGAGCGAATACCTATACCGGACAGAATTACGAAGAACGCGGCAGGGGGTTTCTGGCCATGCGCGGTCAGCGAGCCACCCTCGAAGCAGGCAAGGCACCTGTTATTTCCAAAGAAGCAGTAGGGGAGTCCGAAACCCTGAAAAGCTACATCCGGCAGAACGACTGGAATGAAATCCACCTTGTGGTGAAAGGAAACAACATGAAGCATTACATCAATGGGGTTCTTATGAGCGAGACCACCGATCTGGATCCAACTCATGCCAAATCCTCCGGGCTTCTCTGCCTGCAGGCACATGTGGGTGAACGAATGAAAGTGGAATTTCGGAAGGTGCGGCTGAAGCATCTGTAATTACACGTAAAGTAATTTATTGATTAACAGGTGTGAATATAAAGCGGTTGATCTAAAACAACATTCGCCTTTACGATCAACCCGGTTTTTTTGATCAATAAACAATTTTGATATAGCCCCAAAATATGTAGTCAAATTAAAGGGCTCAACGTCTTTTGTCAGAACATTACGAATGTAACTCAACAAGCATAACAATAGTAGTTCAGTTTACTATTCATCTTACTGAAGATGTTCAAAACAACTTCCGCTATTTCTATAAAAATTACTGCCTGAAAATAATTTTATGCATGCTGAAATTAAATTAAACATTCTGGTTATATGCTTATTTGATAGAGGGAAGTTTCATTAGGCAATGTGTACGAATATATAACCCTTCATAAGATTTGGATACCGCTCGTATAATAGTGGTTAGTTCTTTCAAGGCTTCATTTATTTTCAATTTAAAATATCAGGTTTAGGAATACTTTTTTCAGTTGGTATTGATTCTATTGTTAGGTTGGATGAATCTTAAGTATACCTGTATTTTTGATTTGTATTTCATCTAAATCGAGTGAATATGATTTTAAAGATTGAAAACCTCAACAAGGAATATGCAAATGGGGTAAAAGCTTTGAACAATGTTACCCTTACAATTGAAAAGGGAATGTTTGGTTTGTTAGGACCAAATGGAGCCGGGAAATCCTCTCTTATGCGAACCTTGGCAACATTGCAGGAAGCGGATAGCGGAACTGTTATTCTGGGAGATATAGATGTACTACAGCAAAAGGATGAGATTCGAAAAGTACTCGGCTATCTTCCGCAGGAATTTGGCGTATATCCACGTACATCTGCCATAGACTTACTCAATCATCTGGCAATACTAAAAGGGTTTACAAATAATCACGACCGAAAAGAAATGGTGGATTATTTGCTAAATAAAGTAAATCTTTATGATCATCGAAAGAAGGCAGTGAGCAGTTATAGTGGCGGTATGCGTCAGCGTTTCGGTATTGCGCAGTGTTTAATCGGTAATCCCAAGTTGATAATTGTAGATGAACCTACTGCCGGCCTGGATCCAGGAGAGCGAAATCGTTTTTATAATATCCTTAGCGAAATAGGTGAAAATGTAATTGTAATTCTCTCGACACATATCGTACAGGATGTTCGTGAGCTTTGTACCTCAATGGCTATTATGGATAAAGGGAAAGTCCTTTTTTCCGGAAATCCAGATGATGCTCTTCGTGAAATCAAGGGGAAAGTATGGGAAAAAAGAACAGATAAAGAGCAGTTAGAAAATCTGCAGAATTCCATGAAGGTAATATCCACGAAGTTGGTAGGAGGTAAGCCGCTTGTTCATGTGTTTTCCGAAGACAATCCGGGTAGTGAATTTGTCTATGCTGAGGAAACCCTGGAGGATGTATTTTTTGCTAAACTTAATGAGTTGATTTAAAAGAAAAGTTATGTGGAAATTTATAATACATGAATGGCGTTTCTGGCTCCGTTCTCCAATGACTTGGATCTTTTTTTGCATCAACGCATTATTGGTACTTGGAGCAGTTTCTTCTGATAGCATCGTTATTGGGGGGGGCATAGGTAGCGTGAAAAAAAATGCGCCATTCGTAATTCAGTTTTATTACGGAATTATGTCGCTGCTCTGCTTGCTAATGACTACATCTTACATGAATGCAACAGCCAATCGCGATTTTCAGTACAATATGTATCAGTTTGTTTTTAGCTCACCTATAAAACAAACTCATTACTTTTTTGGAAAATACATAGGGGCTGTTTCTGTTTCAATTTTACCCCTGTTAGGAATTTCATTAGGCGCTTTACTTGCTCCCATCATGCCATGGTCTGATCCTCAGCGAATAGGACCTGTATATTGGTCGGGGCATATAAATGGCCTATTGTGTTATGCAATACCCAATACCATTATCACGGGAGCTGTTCTTTACAGTCTGGCTATTCTTTACAGAAGTACCATAGTATCATTCATCGGAGCGATGGGAATTCTTGTATTGTACGGAATGGCAGCTGGTTTTTCAGCAGATATCGAAAAAGAATGGTTGTCGGTTTTTATGGATCCCTTCGGCTTCCGTCCCGCCTCCATCATCTCCAAATACTTTACGGTTGATGAAAAGAACACAAGATCAATTCCTTTGACTGGGTGGTTTATGTTAAATCGAATCCTATGGATTAGTATCTCTTTTGTTATTGTAATTTTCTCATATTTTCGGTTTTCATTTGCTACGAAAAAAGAGAAGAAAAGTTTAAAGAAAACACAAGTCAAAAAAGAGGAAGAAGCAGACAAAATATTCGATGTTAAATCAAAACCTGTTTTTGATCCTGATTATTCTTCAAAACTATCCTTTTTTCATCTTATTATTTTTGAGACAAAAGCAATTTTAAGAAATCCAACCTTTGTCATCATCACGGCAATTGGGATGATTAATCTTTTAGTGAGTCTCAGTTTTACCGAAGAGTATGGAGGTAAGTTATACCCGGTAACGTATCAGATTGTAGATACCATCAGAGGATCTTTTTACTCATTTCTCGTTGCCTTCATAATTTTTTACAGTGGTGTATTGGTTTGGAAAGAACGGGATGCCAACATACATGATATTCTTGATGCTACACCTGCTAAAACATCCCTGTTATTTCTTTCCAAGTTAGCGGCTTTGGCAGTTGCGTTGTTCACCGTATTACTTTGCTCAATAGCTCTTGGATGCATCATGCAGCTTTTTAACGGATTTTATCAGATTCATCCTGATGTTTATTTTAAAAGCCTGATGCTGATTGATCTCCCAAGTTTTCTGTATTTAACTGTAGTAGCTCTGTTATTTCACTATCTTATCAATAACAGGTACATCGCTTATTTTTCATATGTTGCCTTTTTAATTATCAATACGTTCATTTGGGATCCTTTGGATATCCAAAGTAATATGGTAATCTTTGGAGGAACCCCAGATGTTACTTATTCTGATATGAATGGGTTTGGGCCATTCATAAAATCATTAGTGTGGTTTAATTTGTATTGGGTACTTGCTTCTTCCATTCTTTGTTTTACTGTTTTTTCTTTTTTCATCAGGGGCAGGGAGTTTAATTTGAAATTCAGGTTAGCTTCAGCTTTAAGCACTATAAGAAGGAATCGATTTACAATTTCAGCTTTGTTACTTCTTTTTTTATGTTGTGCTGCTTTTGTGTATTACAATACTCAAATATTGAATACATATATAACCAATGATGAATTCGAGAAAAGATCTGAGCAGTATGAGAGAAAATACAAGAAATATGAAGGGGTGGCTCAGCCGAAAATCGTTCGGGTAAATTACACCATCGACCTGATGCCTTATGAAAGAAATCTCTTTTCCAGATCTGAAATTTGGCTGAAGAATAAGACAAATGAAGTTATACGAGAGGTGCATTTTACTATGCCCATCTCTATTGATAGTGTTACCCTTACCATACCGGGTGCTGCTTTGAAGCTTAGAGACAATGAGCTCTATTATAGAATTTATGAGTTACATAAGCCGTTGTATCCCGGAGATTCATTGAAGATAGTGGCAAACGCTACCGTTATCAATAAAGGATTTGAAAACCAGGTTAGTTTTACTTCTCTCACGCAAAACGGAACTTTCTTTAATCAGGGGGATATTGTGCCGGGAATTGGGTATAATAATAATCTGGAAATTTCAGACAAGAATAAACGAAACAAATTAGGCCTGCCATCTAAAAAAAGATCTGTACCGCTTAATGAGCAGGATACACTTGCAAGAATGATAAATTATATTGTGCAAGATGCTGACTGGGTAGATGTAGAAACAGTCATCAGTACCGCGGATGATCAGATTGCCGTAGCACCGGGCAGCCTCATCAGGTCATGGAAGGAAAAGGGGAAATCTTTTTTTCATTACAAACTTGACAAAGCTTCCCAGAATTTTTATTCATTTATTTCTGCACGATACGAAGTGGCGAGAAAGCAGTTTAAAGGAATAAACCTCGAAGTTTATTATATTAAGGAGCATGCATATAATGTTCCTAATATGCTTTCTTCTATGGAGAAGTCACTGGATTACTACACTACACATTTCGGCCCTTATTACCACAGGCAGGCCCGTATCATCGAGTTTCCAAGATACGCCTCTTATGCACAGGCTTTTCCCGGCACGATGCCTTACAGCGAAGGTATTGGGTTTATACAGGATCTAAGAGATGTGCGTAGTGACGATATTGATATGGTCTTTTATATCGTTGCCCACGAGATGGGACATCAATACTGGGGACATCAACTCACCGGCGCTGCCATGCAGGGCAGTGAGTGGTTGAGCGAAGGCTTTGCTCAATATTCTGCCTTAATGGTTATGGAGAAGGAATACGGAAAAGAAAAAATGAAGAAGTTTCTGAAGTATGAAATGAATAAATACCTGACAGGAAGAGGTTCGGAGTTAGAAGCAGAGCGACCTCTATATAAAACAGAAGGCCAGAGTTACATTCATTATCAAAAAGCCAGTGTAATAATGTATTATCTGAAGGAAATGATTGGCGATGCCAACGTTAATAAAGCACTTCAAAAATTATTAAATGACCATGCTTATAAAGATCCGCCATATGTAACTTCAATGCATGCGATAAGAGCCTTTGAAGACGTAACTCCCGATAGCCTGAAATATTTGATAAATGACCTTTTCAAGAGTGTCATTCTATTTTCAAATAGAATTGAATCTTGTTCCTCTAAAAAAATTGATGATCAATATGAAGTAACGATAAATGTTGTTTCAGAAAAATTCTTATCAGACAGTTTAGGTAAGGAGATATCAATCCCGGTCAATGATTATATTGATATCGTCATTCTGGGGGATAAAAAGCCGGATAGTGAAACTGAACATGTTTTGTTGCAAACGCGAAGTAAGCTTCAGGCAAGGGAAACCCAATTGGTTTTCAAGGTTAAGACGCAACCCGTTAAAGTGGGCGTTGATCCGTATCATTATTTAATCGATAGGGTACCAGACGATAATATGAAAACTATAGGCATCAACTAATGGTTAGTTGTTAAGTGGTACAGGCCTGATACTATCGGTTGTATGGTGGAGGGCCTGTATCAACCTTTTATACCATTTTTTCTCCGATCTCTGCTGACAAGGGTTAAAAAAAATCGGTCAACCTTTAGGATTGACCGATTTTTAATTTTTGTAGCCCGTACGAGATTCGAACTCGTGATTCCTCCGTGAAAGGGAGGCGTCTTAACCCCTTGACCAACGGGCCGTGTACGTTTTGGGAGGGCAAAGATAGATTCCTGTTTCATTTCAACCAAAAAAAATCTAAACAATTTTTTCATTCCTGCCCTCTCTGCATTCCTTCTATCCTCTATGTCAGATTTCACTAATGTTTTTTACCTTCGCTCTGCATTTTTTTAACTATTAAGCTCCAAACATGAGTACAGTAAAAGTAGCGATCAATGGCTTCGGACGGATAGGCCGCCTGGTGTACAGAAAGATTTACAACATGGAAGGCATCGATGTGGTGGCCATCAATGACCTCACCTCTCCTAAGGTGCTGGCACACCTTCTCAAATACGATACGGCCCAGGGCCGCTTCGACGCAAACGTAGAAGCTACAGAAAACTCCATCGTCGTAAACGGCGACGAAGTAAAAATATACGCACAAAAAGATCCGGCCCAGATTCCCTGGGGTTCTCATCAGGTAGATGTAGTACTCGAATGCACCGGGTTCTTCACCGATAAAGACAAAGCATCTGCACACATCACCGCAGGAGCCCGCAAAGTAGTGATCTCTGCACCGGCAACCGGTGATCTCAAAACCGTTGTATTCAACGTGAACCACGATATCCTCGATGGCTCCGAAACCGTGATCAGCTGCGCTTCCTGCACCACCAACTGCCTGGCACCCATGGCAAAGGTTCTGGAAGATCAGTATGGCATCGTGGCCGGTCTCATGACCACCGTACATGCCTACACCAATGACCAGAACACCCAGGATGCCCCTCATCCGAAAGGTGATCTCCGCCGCGCCCGTGCCGCTGCACAGAACATCGTTCCCAACAGCACCGGTGCCGCCAAAGCAATTGGCCTGGTTCTCCCCAGCCTCAAAGGTAAACTCGATGGTACCGCCCAGCGTGTTCCAACGCTTACCGGCTCCCTCACGGAACTGACCACCGTTCTCGGTAAAAAAGTTACCGCCGATGAAGTGAACGCCGCCATGAAAGCCGCTGCCAATGAAAGCTTCGGTTATACCGAAGATGAAATCGTAAGCGGCGATGTTATCGGTATCTCCTTCGGCTCCTGGTTCGATGCTACCCAGACGAAAGTGCTGCAGGTGGGCGATACCCAGCTGGTGAAAACCGTTAGCTGGTACGATAACGAAATGAGCTACGTAAGCCAGCTGGTGCGTACTGTAGATTATTTCGCCCGACTGATCTCCAAATAACGCAAATCCATCATGTATGCCGCCGCTCAACTGACACCCGTTCTTTGAGCGGCGGTTTTTTAATTCATAATAAAATGACCAACTTCTCTTCCCATTCCTTCGCCGGACAAAAAGCCCTGATCCGCGTAGATTTCAATGTGCCACTCAACAGCAATCTCGAAATCACCGATGATAACCGGATGCGCGCCGCCATCCCCACGATTCAGAAAATCCTGCAAGACGGTGGCTCCGTGATCCTCATGAGCCACCTCGGCAGACCGAAAGAGGGACCAACCGATAAATACTCCCTCCGCCACATCGTGGCCCACCTCTCTCAGCTGCTGAAAGGTCAACCCATCCTGTTTGCCACCGACTGCATCGGTCAGGAAGCAACTGACCTGGCAGCAGGCTTACAACCCGGACAGGTCCTCCTGCTGGAAAATCTCCGGTTTTATAAAGAAGAAGAAAAAGGCGATAAAGACTTCGCCGCCAAACTCGCTCAGCTGGGCGATGTTTATGTGAACGATGCCTTCGGAACCGCTCATCGTGCCCATGCCTCCACCGCCGTGATCGCTGATTTCTTCCCCGCCGGGAAAAAACTTTTCGGCCTGCTCATGGAAAAAGAAGTAGTGGCCGCCGAAAAAGTCCTCCACAGCGGAGCCAGACCCTTCACCGCCATCGTGGGCGGAGCCAAGGTTTCTGATAAGATCCTGATCCTCGAAAATCTTCTGGAAAAAGCGACCGATATCATCATCGGGGGCGGAATGGCCTACACCTTCATGAAAGCCATGGGAGGGAATATCGGCAATTCACTCTGTGAAAATGACCGGATCGAAACCGCACTGGAACTGCTGAAAAAAGCCGCTGAAAAAGGGGTGAAGATCCATCTTCCGGCTGATTCCGTGATCGCTGATAAGTTTGATGCCAATGCCCAGACGGCTACTGCTCCCAGCAATAATATTCCCGATGGCTGGATGGGACTGGATATTTCCGAACAGGCATGCAACCATTTTGCCTCCGTTATCCATCTTTCCAAAGTAATCCTCTGGAACGGCCCAATGGGGGTGTTTGAAATGGAAAAATTCAGAAAGGGAACCCTTGCAATTGCCCAGGCTGTGGCCGAAGCAACCGCAAACGGCGCCTTCAGCCTGGTAGGCGGAGGAGATAGTGTAGCAGCAGTGAACCAGTTCGGATATGCCGATAAGGTCAGTTTCGTATCCACCGGAGGTGGTGCCATGCTGGAGTATTTTGAAGGAAAGGAGCTGCCGGGGATCGCTGCTATCAAATAATGTTTATATTCAATTGTAAATAAGAACAAACATGAAGAATCTATCGCTGATCATTGTTATCGGACTCATTCTATTACTCGGTGGCTGCGGTTGCAGCGGCTATAACAATATGATCTCCCTGGATCAGAATGTGAAAAAAGTATGGGGGAATGTTCAAAGCGAATACCAGCGCCGGTCCGACCTCGTTCCGAATCTGGTCAACACGGTCAAGGGCGTAGCCGATTTTGAAAAATCTACCCTCACAGAAGTGACCAATGCACGGGCCAGAGCCACCCAGATGACCATCGATCCGGCTAACCTTACCCCTGAGAATATCGCAAAATTCCAGGAAGCCCAGGGACAGCTCTCCGGCGCACTCAGCCGCCTGCTGGTAAGCATGGAAAAATACCCTGAACTTAAGGCTACAGAGAACTTTTCCAGCCTTCAGACTCAGCTTGAGGGAACCGAAAACAGGATCAAAACAGCCCGGAATGATTACAATGCCGCCGTACAGGAATACAACACATCTGTAAAGAGATTCCCTAATAACCTGCTGGCAGGTATGTTCGGATTCTCCGAGAAAGGTTATTTTTCAGCCGATGCCGGTGCTGAAAAAGCACCTTCGGTCGATTTCACCAAATAAATTTCCATCGTGGGTATATTCTCCTTCGGTCGTCCGAAACAAACGCTCTTCTCCGAACAGGAGAAGAGCGTTCTTGTGCAGGCCATCGCAGAACAGGAAAAACGAACCAGTGGCGAAATCCGTCTGTATATTGAAAGCCACTGTGTCTATGTAGACCCGGTTGACCGGGCCAGAGAAGTGTTTCATGAACTGAACATGCACAATACAGCCGAACGGAATGGCGTGCTCATTTACATCGCACATAAAGATCACCAGCTGGCCATCCTGGGCGATGAAGGCATCTATAAGGCCATGGGAGCCGACTTCTGGCACCAGGAAGTTCAAAAAATCCTGAGCCGCTTCAGCGCACATGATTTCCTGAAGGGAATTCTCGAGATCATATCGGATGTGGGGGCCGCTCTGGTAGATAAATTCCCCTATGACGGGAACACCGATAAAAATGAATTGTCCGACGACATCGTATTCGGAAAATGATGAAAAAAATACTGCTTCCACTCCTGCTGCTGATGGCTGCATCAGCCTTTGCACAAATTGAGAAGGTCATACCGGATGCCCCCAGCCCGGTCCGCTTTGTGGTGGATCTTACCGGTACCCTCACCGCTGACCAGCAGCAAACACTGGAAGCAAAGGTGAAAGGGTACGAAGATTCCACCTCCACGCAGATCGCAGTGGTACTGATCCCTACCACAGAAGGATATGAGATGGTTGACTATGCCGTTGCACTGGGTCGCAAATGGGGGGTCGGACAAAAAGGCAAGAACAACGGTATCGTTTTTCTCATCGCTAAGGAGGATCGAAAGATCTTCATAGCACCGGGATACGGACTCGAAGGGGCTATCCCGGATATCACAGCCAAACAGATCGTTGATAAGATCGTTCTTCCCAATTTCAAGGGAAATGATTTTTATGGGGGAATTGACCAGGGAATTGATGCACTCATCCTGGCTGCTAAAGGAGAATTTGTAGCTCCGGAAGATCAAAATAATGGAGAGGGAAGTGAATTTTCCATTTTTTTCTTCTTTATCATCTTTATCATCATTTTCCTGGCCAGGTCAAAAGCACGCCATGGTGGCGGTCACTGGACCTTCGGAGGCTCCGGTAGCTCCTGGTCTTCAGGGGGAGGTGGCTGGAGCAGCAGTAGCAGCGACAGCTCTTCCAGTTTTGGTGGAGGAAGTTTTGGTGGAGGTGGGGCTGGCGGAAGCTGGTAGTCAATACTGGTTGTTTCATCATTCCCGCTTTTCCTTTAGTTTTGAGGATATGCGTTTACGGCTATTCATACTCATGGTAACATTGGCATCCGTATCAACGGCCCAGCATCGCCATTTCCTGTACCTCCAAAGCGATAACCAGCAGGCTTTCTACCTTAAAATGGAAGGAGAGATCTACTCATCCTCTGTCTCCGGATTTCTCATTTTACCGCGGTTACAGCCGGGTTCCGTGGAATTTTCAATCGGATTCCCCAGGGCTCAATGGCCGGAACAGCAATTCAGTATCCAGATAGCAGCTGCCGATAAAGGCATGGTCCTCAAAAACCTGCCGGAAAAAGGATGGTGCCTGCAGGATCTGCAAACGGCCGTCCTTGTACAGGGGCAGCAGAAAGCAGCTGCCACATCCACTGCACAACAGCCGGAAAAAGTAAAAACAGATGATGGATTTGCTGTTACACTGGCCAATGCCGTGGGCGACCAGGGAATCCGGGAAGTGGAACTTATTAAAAAAAGAACGCCAGATTCTTCGCTTAATAGCCCTTCACCGTTATTTCTGGCCCCACAAAGTCAAGCAGCCGATTCAATGAAGGTTGTCGATTCGAGTAAGGCACTGATCACTGATTCCATGGTACTCACCAGTAAGGTTGAAAAAATTGGCGAGACCCGACTTACAGGTTTCACCGGCCTCCTTTTTGTGGATCAGACCGGTAATGAAAAAGATACGGTAGATGTTTCCTTCGAACATCCTTTAGCTGACACCGTAATTATCAAAGATACAAGTGTACAAATAGTTGACTCAGCAGGGTTGGCAATAAGTGAAAAGGGTACTATGCCCGCTGTTGCAGATACGGTAAGAAAAGGAGAGACAAAAGTGGCGGACTATCTGCATATGCCGGCAACTGCACTGCCGGATCGGAGTGATTGTCGTGCCACAGCTACTGAAAAAGACATGGCCGATCTACGGAAAAAGGCTATTAAACTAGGAACAGATTCGCTTATGGTAGACTTTTACATCCGGGAGCTAAAAGTGAAATGTTATACCGTGGCCATGATACAGGCACTCAGCTTTGCTTTTGTTTCGGATGCTACAAGAATGTTGTTTTTCCAGGAAGCCTACCCCTGGGTGCTGGATCCTTCCAACTACCCTACATTGGAACGATTGTTCGTTTCCGAACCGTTCATTACACAATTCAAGAAACTGATCAACCCCGAATAAATGCCCAGATATTTTCTGGAAGTTCGTTATTTGGGATCTCGTTATAACGGGTTCCAAATTCAGGACAATGCCATTACTATCCAGTCGGAAATCGAAAAAGCCCTTCACCTGCGCCTTCGAAAGCCGGTCTCGCTGACCGGATCGAGCAGAACAGATGCAGGTGTTCATGCGCTTCAAAACTATTTCCATTTCGATGTGGAACAGGAACTTCGGTCAGATATTCTTTACAATCTGAATGCTATTCTTCCGGCAGACATCACCGTTCGGAATCTTATACCGGTTAAACCGGATGCACATTGCCGCTTCCAGGCTCTTCATCGCTCGTATTCCTATCACCTGCATACACAAAAGGACCCCTTGAGAACAGATCGTTCCTGGTATTACCCGTATGCGATAAACCCGGACACTCTGCAGGCCGTAGCGCAGCATCTCATGGGTACGCACGATTTTACCAGTTTTTCCAAGCGCAATACACAGGTGAGAACCTTTGTCTGCACCATCCTCCAGAGTGAATGGGAACAAACAACTGAAGGACTGATTTACCGCGTGCGGGCCAATCGATTCCTGCGTGGTATGGTCCGCGGATTGGTGGGAACAATGCTCCAGACAGCAAGGGGCCGGATGGATATAAATGGCTTCAAAGAAGTAATCGATGCACGCGACTGTACCCGTGCTGATTTTACGACTCCTGCACATGGACTATTTCTTGAATCAGTTGCCTACAACTGGGAGGAGATTCTACGCTGAATGTCTATATTTCATAGAGAGCAGAAAATTATTTTGTCGGCTGAAAGCTTTGCTGGCAGGGCGTTTCAGGGGAATCTGAAAAATAGTTTCAGCAAAAGATGTGAGAATTAAAAATACCGTCCTATATTTGCAACCCGCTTGAGAGAAAAAGCGGGATAGTTCTTAACAGATTGGGTCAGTTTTTTCGGTAGCGGATTGAAAAAAAAGTTACGGAAAATTTTGGCTGAAATGTATAACTCACTTACCTTT
>CANHUD010000036.1 GCA_947463665.1 Sphingobacteriales bacterium | reverse complement strand
GTTAGCGGTAACATTGCCATCAGCGCCATCAGGCTCATCAGGTAGCCTGCATACGGACTGCGTTGGAAAAGCAGATGGGAAAGCCCGACGAACCCTGCCAGGGCCAGCGGAAAAAACAGGAGCGGGTTTAGTCCTGCATCGCGGATGCGGCGGACCAGCATTCGGAACTGGAGTTGGAAATAGTACTGCATGCGATCAGACAACGAATGTAGCAAAGTTTAGGGTACATCGCCCCAACCACTTGGCAGATCGCGTGCATCGCTGTAGCTTACAGTAAATTTTCAGGTCGATGCGTTTCCTTTTTTTCCTCTCCGCTTTTCTGATAGCTCAGCCACTCATCGCACAGAAAAAAACAAAAACGGTGTTTGTCATAGCCGATGGTATTGCCGCCGATATGCTGGAGAAACATCCGGCACCTGCGTTCAACCGCATAGCGGCAAAAGGCAGTTACCTGCGCGCCTATGTGGGCGGGGAAAAAGGTGGTTATTCGCAATCGCCTACTATTTCAGCGGTGGGCTACAACAGCCTGCTGACGGGCACCTGGGCCAATAAGCACAATGTGTGGGACAATGCGATTGATTCGCCCAATTACAGTTATCCTTCGATATTCCGACTGTTGAAAGAAGCGGATCCCTCCAAAACGATGGGGATTTTTTCTTCCTGGCTGGATAACCGTACCAAACTGGCGGGAGAGGGCATGCCGCAAACCGGCAGCTGGCGATTTGATGTGGTGGCCGATGGTTTTGAACTGGATACCCTACGTTTTCCGCACGATAAGCAGCGCGATTACATGCATCGGATTGATGAACAGGTGATCGATGCGGCAGCCGCCGCCATTCGGGACAAAGCGCCGGATTTGTCGTGGATCTACCTCGAATACACCGATGACATGGGCCATATGTATGGGGATGGTCCGCAGCTGGACCGCGCCATCCACCTGCTCGATAAGCAGATGGAACGGATACAGCAGGCCATTGAATACCGGGAAAAAGAGTTTGGCGAAGACTGGCTGCTGCTGATCACTACGGATCATGGGCGCGATAGTGCTACCGGTAAGGATCACGGCGGACAAAGCCCGCGGGAACGCAGTACCTGGATCGTGAGCAATAAAAAACTTGCGGCTCATGGCCGTGTTCCCGGAGTGGTGGATCTCTACCCAACCATCGCGCGGCATATGGGCATATCCATTACGGATAGTATTGCCTTTGAGTTGGATGGAGTGCCCTTACTCGGAGCAGTTTCCATAGCAGAGCCGAGGGCGGCTATACGGGATGGACAGGTACACCTTAGCTGGAAGGCGCTGGAGAAAAAGGGGAAGGTGAGCATCTGGGCAGCGATGGAGGATCGCTACAGAGCCGGTGGCCGCGACCGGTATCAGAAACTCGGGACCGTTCTGGTGGATAAGGAATCGTTTGTTCTTCCGCTGCTGCCGGTTGCGGGAAAATATATGAAGGTGGTGATGAAGGGGAAGCGAAATATGGTGGGGCGATGGGTTATTCCTTCTTCAACTCCCTGATGTCTTTCTCCAGCTGCTGCATATCCAGTTGCAGCGTTCCATTGTAGATGCCTCTGATCCGAAGCGAGGAATCCACCAGCAGCACGTGTACATATGATCAAATTCACGATTTGGTTGGGTTGTGGGCTTAATAAACCCTCAAGCCATAAACTTTGACGTAGTCGATCTCTGTCTGAACGGGTAAGATCGCATCGTTTATGCTTCCTACCCAGGAGCCTCCGAGTGCCTGGTTAAGAATCAGGTAGAAAGACTGATCAAAGGGCCATTGCAGCTGATCCTGCGGAACATTGGCTTTCTTTGGATAGGTGAATGTGACAGCCCCATTGAGTGTGAAATCAATTCGATCGGGGAACCACTCCATTCCAAACGTATTGTAGATTCCAACAGAAAAAGCAGGAGTGGCGGAATACGGCGGGTCTGTTTTATTACCCAGATTGTCTACATAATGGGTATGTACGACCTGATAGATCTTCGCGTCATTGTTCAGATGTTCCATGATGTCGATCTCGCCACTTTTCGGCCAGCCTCCGTATACCGATTGCTGCGGCATCAGCCAGATGGCCGGCCAGGTGCCTTGCCCGGCACTTAGTTTAGCGCGTACTTCTACCTTGCCGTATTTGAAATTGAATTTTCCGGATGAGTTGACGCCTCCGGTTTCATAGCCCGTGGCGGTCTTACGGCCTTTCAGGATCAGGTTACCGGATTGCACATAGGCCAGTTCGTTGGATGGGGTCATGTATTTGTTCCAGTCGGAACTACCCTTGCTAACCAGCGTCCATCTGCTGTTGTTTACGGGTCCGTCGGTATCGAAATTATCTTCCCAGATGAGCTTCCACTCACGGTTCTGGGCCACCGTAATGATCTTCTGTATCTTCTGGGTTCCACTTCCTGCTGAAATGGTTACCTCTGTGTTTCGTTTAGCCGTAACGGATGTCATAACAGAAACCCGAATGTTCAGGGTATTCCCATTTTTTTCGAACGTGCACCACGAGATCCCGGCGGGTATACTCACGTCATAATTTCCGGTATTGCTTTCCACCTGAAGAGACTGTGAACTGTCTTTTTCCGAAAATGCCAGTGATGAGGTGCTAACCGAAAGTGAGGGAGGCTGGCTTACCGGATCCGATGTTTTGGAGCAGGCTCCGGCCGTAGTTAAAATCAATGAAAAGATAAAAGAGGTAAGCAAGTTGATCTTCATGATGATTGCTGTCGATAAAGTGAGGATATTCATTAAATCAGCAGTACCTGCACATATGTCAGGTACTGCTGATGTTCTAAGTTGTTTTACCAGCCCGGGTTCTGTACGAGGGCCTTGCTTTTTTGCATTTCTTCAAATGGGATGGGGTACAGATAGAGTTTGCGCTCAAATACTCTTGTCTGGAATTTAGTCCGCTTAAAGAATGTGTTGGCATCACCATTCATATCCATTCCAAAAAAATCACCTCCCTGCCTGCCATCTGCCCGTTCGCAGATCATCCAGCGCCGAACATCGAAATAGCGCTGTCCTTCGGTAGCCAGTTCAATACGGCTTTCCCGCTGGAGGGCCAGCCGTTGCAGCTCTTTATTGCCTGCAATACCCGGATTCAGCGTTTCCAGATTTGGAATACCGGCTCTTTTACGAATGAGGTTCACGTAACGAAGCACATCGGGATTCCCCGGTTCTACCTCATTCAATGCCTCTGCATGCAACAGGTAGAATTCGGCGAGGCGGAAAATAATGGATGGCCGAAAAACACTTGCCACACCGGGGTTATTCAGGAATACTCTTCTGTTAAGTCGCTTATACATGATATACCCGTTCAGTGGCGACTGGCCGCTCCGGTCATTGGGCGTTCCAACATGGAAATAGATGGTGCTGTTGGAAATATGCCATTTGCGACCGGCAAAGAATACGGTATTGTAAAAACGGGGTTCGCGATTGATGTACATGTTGAACACCTGTACGCCGTTGTAATTGCTGAAACCGGTTTCGGCATACAGATTCGAGGCCGGCAAAAAGGAGGTTGAGGCAATAGGTTTGCCGTCTTTCATGTAAAAATCATCTACCAGTTCCTGAACCACAGAGGTGCTGCCAAGTCCATTGGGTTGACTGCGGGGAGTGGTCCTTCGTTCCAGCCGGTCTGCATTCATGCCACCCCATCCGCTATTTGCCGTAGCCCAGATGATCTCATTGTTATAGCTCTGGAATACTTCGTATACTGATTTATCCGGATCATCCACGCCATTCGTCTGCGCAATATACAGCGTATGCCCATTTGCCTGGGCATAATTGATAAACGCGGTTGTAGCGGCGAGTGCCTTGTTCCATTTGGTTGAACTGGCAGCCGGGAAAAGTTTTTTTCCGTCCTTATTAGCCAGATCTGCGGCTTCGGAAAAGCCTCCGTTGAAGAGCGGACTTGCGGCGTACATGAGCAGTTTGGCCTTCACGGCAAGGGCAACTCCCTTGGTTGGATTGGCTTTGAACTGGTCGTCTGTGATCGGCGCCTGCGGAAGTTTCGGAATCACGTCATCCAGTTCCTTCTCAATAAAGTTGACCACTTCGTCTACGCTGTTCCTGGGCAGATCAATATTTTCTGTCAGTACGTACGAACGGCTCACAATCGGAATCGGTCCATACTGCTCGAATAACAAATAATGATAGTAAGCCCGCATGAACAAGACATTGGTCTTCAGTTTGTCGAATTCATCCTGATCGAGTTTGTCGGAATAGGTGCCGGAAGATGGGATCACCTTGGCTCTTTCCAGAAAGACATTGGCCTGACGGATCAGCTGGTAGAGGATGGTCCAGCGATGGAAGGCCATATTGCTGGAGTTCCGGGCATTGATAAAATAATTTCGGGCATCTCCATATGTAGAATTGACTTCGTCTGTCATGCTGGTCCAGGGGTTATGCAGGCCGTTTTGCCCACCTGCATCCCAATCGGCCCGGATGATCATCGAGTAATCCGGGATGCCCGACATCACATTGGAGTACCAGCTTCTGGTCAGAGCGGGATTGTCAAAGATCTGATCCACATTGGTCAGTCCGCCGGCAAGTTCATCTGATACATTAAGATATTTCTTACATGAACTAATAGATGATATGGTTAGTAGCAGCAGTAATATTTTTAAGTACTTCATACTTGATTGATTAAACCGTACATATTAAAAAGAAAGTTCCAGTCCGAGCGTAAAGATCCGGCTGTTGGGATAGGCATTACCGGCCGTATTGTTTCCGGTTTCCGGATCCCAGAATTTGATTTTATCCCACAGGGCAAGGTTATACCCCATCAGGTAGATCCTTGCGGTTTTAAGTTTGGTCCGGCTCAGCAGGCGGGTGGAAAAATTATAGCCGATTTCAGCATTTTTCAACCGGAGGAAGGAGGCGTCTCTCAGCCACCAGGTACTCGCCACGCGGTTTCCGTTGTTACTGTTGCTGGTATGCAGGCGGGGCATCAGCGGCTGGTAATCCGGATTCTTTTCAGCTACGGAAGGCGTCCATCGGTCTAACGCAAACTGCCGGAAGTTCGATTGGTCAAATCCCCAGTTGAACGGAAACCATCCTTCGGGTGTATTTCCTCCCAGCACAACAGAGGTGCGTCCGGCACCCTGGAAGAAGACGCTGGCATAAAAACCTTTGTATTCCGCATTGAATCCAAAACCATAGATAACTTCCGGTGTGTATGGATTGCCTACTCCGCGTTTCCGGTCGAACTGATCGATCTTGCCATCGCCATTCAGATCGGCATACTTGATATCGCCGGGCCCCAGCAACCCACCCAACGTAGATATCGGCAAACCGGGCTTTAGGGTATAGGATTTGGTACCATTGGCATTTACTACCGATGTGAAATCATCTTCCGTATAAAGTCGCTCTGCAATGTAAAGGGTATTCTCGCTCACGCGTGTTCCCGTAACGGCCATCCAGGGATGCGGCTGCGGAAGTTCATCGTATTCCGTGATCTTGTTCCGGGTGAAGGTAAAGGTTCCACGTGCACTGAGTTTCAAACCATTCGCAAATCGATGGTTCGCATCCAGACTTCCATCAAAACCCCATGATTTCACTTGACCGTAATTATCCCAGGGAGAGGAACGAAACCCAACACTGGCGGGAATGGTCCGGCGCTGGAGCAAAATGCCGCTGCGTTGATAGTTGAAATAATCGGCCACGAGCTGGATCTTGTTATTCAGAAAGCCGAGGTCCATACCCACATTCAGCTTGTCTTCAATTTCCCACGACAGGAACGGTGCTTCAAAGCGGTTCTCGGTAAGTCCATTGCCATAGCCATTAGAGGCACCGCCGCTGGTAATGCCCTGGCTAAAGCCTCCTGCACCGCTGTTGAACGTGGGGCGATACAGGAATCGCGCACCACCGGTATTATCATTACCCGTGCGTCCTACCGATCCGCGCAGTTTGGCGGAATTCAACACCGATTTAAGGGCCTTGGGGTAGAAGGATTCATTCGATACGATGTACGCAAGACCAATGGCCGGGAACAGGCCGAAGCGATACCCCGGTGCAAAGGTCTCACTGCCGGTATACCCGAAATTCGCTTCAAGGAAATAGCGGCTATCGTACGAATAGGTGCCACGACCTACCAGTCCCTGTTTACGGAAGGCCAACGCTTCATTATACAGCTGTGATTCTTTCTGCATGTACAGGATCATACCGCCAACCGAATGCTTTTTGAAGACTCTCGAATAATTCAGTGAGTTTTCGATGTATACTTTCTTCTCTGCGCTGAAACTTTCCGCCGGATCACTCAGATTTTCAGAGCCTGCAAAAGTACGCTGGAACAGCAGCTTGCTGTTGGCATCGCGTCCGGTTGCATAGTAACGGCTGGGGTTATAGGAACGACTTGCACCGAAGAATCCATCATAATCATAGCTTACCAGTGCACGGTAGGTCAGGCCTTCTGTGATGAAGTTGAGTTTTTGTTCCAGCTTTACAGCGGACTGGATCGCACTGCGCCATTCCTTTGCATAGCCTGAATTCACCAGCATATTATACGGGTTACGCATATTGGCATCGCGCTCCTGTATGAAGGTGGAGATCGTACCATCGCTGTACACAGCAGGGAAGATGTGCGGAGGGGTGATCACCATCTGCCGGAAGATCGTAGAGGTGCCGGTGCCGGGATACTGCGTGAGCAGGTACTGGCCGGAAAGATCCACCGTAACTCGGGTGCTTTTTGATATATCCATATCAATGTTGCTGCGCAGGTTGAATCGTTTCAGGCCGATGTTGTTCTTGTAGCGGTTGCGCGGATCATTCTTGAAAAAACCCTCTTCATTGAAATACGCGCCGGACACGAAGTATTTCGCTTTCTCGGATCCGCCTCGGACATTCAGTGTATAGCGTTGTTTGAGGGTCTGGTCTTTCAGCATCACATCGATCCAATCTACATTGGGATAAAGATCCGGATCGATGTTGTTCTTATACTTGGCGATGAGTGTATCGTGGAAGATCGGGCTCAGGCCATCGTTCTGAAGCGCTTCATTAAAAAGCGAAAGGAACTGATCGGAGGATACAAATGTGGGTAAGCGGTCCGGACGAGACACGCTGGTCTCAGATCGGAACGTGATCACGGGTGTCCGGGCCTGGCCTCTTTTGGTGGTAACAATGATAACCCCGTTGGCTCCTTCTGCCCCATAAACGGCTGTGGCAGCAGCGTCCTTGAGTACAGAAAAGGTTTCGATCTCATCCGGTTCGATGTCGTTGAAATTTCTGGGTACACCATCTACTAACACCAATGGACGGGTACCACCGGCAAAAGTGCTGATCCCTCTGATCCAGAAATCGGCATTATCATAACCCGGTTCCCCGTTTCGCTGTATGGAGATAAGACCCGCTATTTGTCCGGCCAGGTTAGTAGAGAGGTTACGGGCAGGGAACTGAAGTTCTCTGCCGCTGATAGCGCTGATGGAACTGACCACACTCTGGCGTTTTTGCTTGCCATATCCCACCACCACTACTTCTTCCGCTTTGGTTTCGGTTTGTTTGAGGGTGATATTGAGCGTAGTCTGTGCACCGATCGTGAGCTCAAACGGCTGATAGCCTACCATGGAAACAACCAGCACATCACCTGCTTTGGCATCGATGATGAATACACCGCTCTCATTGGTAGTGGATCCCTTGCTCGTTCCTTTGATGGTCACACTGGCATTGGCCAGGGGTTCGCCGGTTTCTGAACTGATCTTTCCACTAATTGGGATGAAGGCAGGAGCGGGCAGCTCATAGATCCGGTTTTCGGCGAGTTTATCTTCCTGTTTTTGCGTTACAACAATGGTATTGTGCTTCAGGATGAAATCGATCGGCTGATGCTGAAAACACAGTTTCAGCGCTGTTTGCAGATCCGTATTTTTAACCGAAATGGTTATGGGTTTTACCTTCGTTGCCAGGTCGGGATTGTAGAGCACATCCACACCTGTCTGGGCTTTCACCACTTGGAAAACCTGCTCCAGTGTTAGGTTTTTCCCGGAAATGGAAACTTTCTGGGAGTAGCCGCTGGCATGTACCTGCAGGCAGGCGATGCATAGAAGGATGTACGTTAATTTCATATAAATCAACAGTTTAGCAGGGAAATACTTTCCCTTCAGGAAAATATTCCCATAAGCAGTATTGTGCATATTTTTGTATCTGTTTGGTTACTAAATGCTTGTTTTTTCTTTTTTCGGAGATGACATGAACGAAGTAGCCGGCAACTTCAGGAATCCTCCCTGCCCGGAGGGTTCTTTTTTTATGCCGGGGATTCAGCAGTTTCTTACGTTGGCATAGCAGTCGTTTTGGAGGTTAAGAAAAGGGTTAAAAAGGTTATGGATTCCGCCTCACGATCAGGCTTCGTCCTTTCAATTCCAGTTTGATTCGGCCATCGAGTTCCAGCAGTTCAATCAGTTTTTCGATCTGGTCTTTTCGGGACACTCCACCTGAGAAATAAATGCCCGATACATCGCTCCTGTACTCGATATCGATATCATACCAGCGCGAAAGCTGCAGCACAATAGATGTGGCACTGGCATTCCGGAAGATGAACTTCCCGTTCTTCCAGGCAAGTACTTCTTCCATGTTGGGCCGGATGATCTGATAGGCCGAACGGCCTGTTGAGCCGATAGCCTGTTCACCGGGATCAATGGTTACGGAACCATTTGTGTTACTAACCTTAACGGAGCCTTCCAGCAGCGACGTGCGGATCAGCTGGTCATCGCCGTAGGCATTGATATTAAAATGTGTGCCCAATACAGTGATTCGTTCTGTACCGGCCTCTACGATGAAGGGTACATGGCGCTCTTGAAGGCTCTCTACTTCGAAATACGCTTCTCCGGTGATTTTTACGAGGCGTTCTTTTTCGTTGAAGAAGGTGGGGAAGGTGATGGAGGATGCGGCGTTCAGCCATACCCGGCTTCCATCCGGCAGCGTAAGCTGGTATTGTCCTCCGCGGGGGGTAGACAGCGTGTTGTATACAGGAGCAGCGGCCGTTTCATCGGAAACCCGATAGGCCAGTTGTCCATCGGTAAGTTTGAAAACATTCGATGCACCCTGTGCCGTGATC
Organism: Sphingobacteriales bacterium; assembly: GCA_947463665.1. Taxonomy (GTDB): domain Bacteria; phylum Bacteroidota; class Bacteroidia; order Chitinophagales; family Chitinophagaceae; genus Pollutibacter. The sequence goes on along the minus strand of CANHUD010000036.1, from coordinate 4,598 downwards.
AGTCCGTTACCGGTGCTGTCGAGGATAACCGTGGAACCATCAGATAAGGTTAGTACTGCTTTGTTCCCTCCGGGAACGATGAGGGCGGTAGCAACCGGAACGGCGTTGGCAGACTCTTTTCGATTCAGAAATAGCCAGGCAGCGCCAGACAATGCCAAAATCAAAACAGCGGCAGCAGCGGATCTCCAGGGGAAAAGTGGTTTCACCGGAGCCTCTGCATGGTTATCCCCGCCAGAGGAGGATAGGATGCGTTGCATGGCCACATCGAGATCATAGCTCTCCATGGAGAGCAATTCATCCGCCAACCATTGTTTGTTGGTCAGCTGATGGTACAGTGCCCGGTTTTCCTCACTGGCATTCACCCATTGGTTCAGCTCTGCCTCTTCCGTTGCAGAGAGGTCTTCAAACAGACTTTTTCTGATCAGCTGGGGAATACGGGGGTTTTGATCGGCACGATAATCTTCCATGTGTTGCTACATTATATGGGTAGTACACCGGAAGGGAGCATTTGTACTATAGATTTTCTGTTTTTTTGGGAGCTAGGGGAGCAGAAGCTGGCTGAGGAGCAGAAGAGGGAATTTCGCCCTTATTTTTTTACGCAACAGGGAAAGAGCGGAGGCTTTCTGGTTACGGACGGTCTGGTTGGAGAGGTTCAGTTTTTGTGCGATCTCCTCGTTGGAGAGTTGCTGGAAATAGGCCATGATGAAGATTTCGCGGAGCCGGGGTGTAAAGTGCTGCAGCTCTTTACGAATCTCCGCCAGCACTTCGGCCTGGAGAATCTCGCGGGCGAAGGCGTCTTCATCGTGCAGGTAGATATCCGTAAACGTTTCGTGACGGGCCTCTTCCCGTTGCCGGCTTCGGAGGACGTTCAGGCAGGTGTTGCGGATGGAGCGATAAAGAAAGTTCTTAATATGCTGGCTGTCATCAAATTCCGGTGCTTTTTGCCAGAGCTTTACGAACACATCGGTAGTGGCATCTTCCGCTGCCGCTTTATCTTGGAGGATACGTCGGGCAAATCGACAGAGGATCGGGAAATAGAGGTGAATGAGGGACTGCAAGGCCTCAGGGTCCTTGTTTTTCAGCTGTATGGCAATATGTAGGTCTTGCGAGGGGGACATGCCGGGGCTAAGATAAGGATTAACATTTTTTTTCCGCACGAAGGTCTATTTTGTTGCCTAAAGGGTATTTCATCTATATTAATGCAATTGACTATGCGCTTAATCAGGGTTTTGCTTCTGCTGGTTTTAACAATCAACGGCTTCGGACAGATAAAAAAAGACCGGTTTCAACTGGAGGTTAATTACGGAATGAACGGGAATTTTTTCGTGCGCAACTATGATGAGCGGAATATTCCGAATGTGTGGTATCAGTTCAATAACAAGAATTTTTGGGGATCGATAGGCGGAATTGAGGCCAGAACCAGCCTGGGGAAGCAGTGGTTCCTCGGCCTGGGGTATGAACATTCGGTGAATAAACGCCGGATTAATTTTACGCCGACGAATGCTCCCGTGTACATAGAAGATTTCCGGATCCGGCACGATAATAATTTTTTCAAGCTGATCGTGGAGAAACAGTATGGGAAGCGGTCGGGCCGATTCGCTGTAAGCACCGGACTGTTTTACATGACCTCCGCACAGCAGGAGGTGGAATTGTCTCCCAATGGCTTATCGTTTGAAGAGCGCAATCTGAAGAACAGCGGCATGGAAGAAGGCGGCACGTTCATTGGCTTGCGGTATTCAAGGAAAATCGATACCCATTTTCAATTGGGTTTGAAAGCGCAGGTGTATTACCTGATCTCAACCTCTACTTTTGAGGCCATTACGCTGGCTCCCACGTTGACGTATGGGTTTTGATGGATGTAAGATTTTTAGGTCTAATTCGGAAAAATTCCGAATTGAAGTACATTTTTGGACAAAAAATGTTAGATTTGGTTATCTAATTCGGAAAAATTCCGAATTGTATCATTTAATTTGACAAACTATGGATTTTGCTGAGACCATAAAAGCATATACTGAGCAACCCATAACGCGGCAGATTCTGATGGATGTATTGAAAGATTATAAAAGACCTTTCGATAAGATGGATGAGCTCGTAAAAAAAGAACTGTTGGTGCAGCTTCGAAGAGGCTTATATGTTCCAGGACCATCATTACAATTAGCAGGACCGGAACCCTTTTTACTGGCGAATCATTTGTTTGGCCCCAGTTATGTTTCACTGGAATCTGCGCTTTCATTTTGGGGGCTTATTCCGGAACGTGTATTTGAAATATGTTCTGTGACGATTAAATTATCCAGAAAATATCGGACGGCTGCCGGAAGATATAGCTATACCCGCATCCCTTTGCCCTACTATAGTTTTGGTATTCGACAGTTGGCTTTAACTGAAAAGCAGACAGTACTCATCGCCACACCGGAAAAAGCATTGTGTGATAAGATTGTCACCACCCGAAACCTTTACCTCCGAAGTGTAAAGCAAACCGTTCATTTCCTTGTTGATGATCTGCGGATAGATGAAGATACATTGAGAAGTCTGCAGGTGGGAGAGATCCGTAAGTGGATAGCAGATGCACCTAAGAGGGAGAGCCTTAACATGCTGGTAGAAACGTTGGATAAATTATGATTAAAGAATGGCTGGAAGAATATAAGCCTGCAAATAAGGAGGCTGCGGAGCAGGCATTACGTGAAATAATGCGGAGATCGCTCTTGCAGGATTGCAGCGTAGTGGTTTTTTTGAAAAGGCAGCTTTTTTTTACACTAGATGCTTTACGCTGCCTAATCTTTTTGCAGGTAAAATGCATGCACTATTATTTCGGAAATGGAATAATCGAATTAAAGGCCGAGATTGGTATGATATGGAATGGTATATAAAAAAGGGGGTACATTTAAATCTGGATCATTTCCTGGCCAGAGCGCAAGATAGCGGTGATTGGATGGCGAGTAGTATTTCTGGCGAACAATTTAATTTGTTATTGATCGAAAAAATCGATAAAGTATCATTCAAAAGTATCAAAGAGGATGTAATTCGATTTATTAGGGACGATCGGCAACTTGATTTATGGAGTCCCACCTATTTTAAAGAGCTGGTAGAGAAACTGAACTTTCAATAGAATATTTGTTGTTTTTTCATATCGGTCTCCTTTCTTTATGTTTATCCAACATTTTTTTATTACAACAATATTTAATTCCATATGAAAGTACTCCTCATTTGCAGTTTATTCTTATTGGCGGCCTCATGTCAACCTGCTGGCAATAAAAATGAGTCAGCTGAATGGATGAAATTAGCAGATACCATAACGGTATCTTTTTACAATGCATCATTACCTCCCCCAAATCAGTTTTTTTCAACGCTAACGCTCTTTAAAAATGGCTACGTGTGCAGAACTGAATTTGGCGATGATTCCTTAAAACCAATAGAAATTAAACGACCACTGGATAGCTTGTTTTGGGAAGAAATTAGAGTATTTAACCCCGTTAACTTTAACCCTCAAATCCAACAGGATGGAGAAACACTTTCTGTTCAATATAAATTACAGGATAGCATCTATATCCATTTCCCTGCTTCTATATCAGAAAATGAGAAAAAATTACTGTCACTGATAGAATATAAGTAAATATTTGGGAAGTCAGGATTAGCTGTGCTGATCCTAAGGGGGGAGCTAAGATATAAAGCCTTTCTCGCTTCGCTCGAAGTACTTTTCATTGAATCTTTCGTCCGAGCAAGCGCGGCTCAGATTCAATGAAAAAAGCCCTGCACATGGTGCAGGGCTTTTTATCTTGTCGGGAAGACAGGATTCGAACCTGCGACCCCCTGGTCCCAAACCAGGTGCGCTACCGGCCTGCGCTACTTCCCGAGCAGGGCGCAAAGGTAAGGTAACAGATTTACTTTCCCAAACAGAAATTTCAGGTACTATTTCCAACGTTTTCTGCTTATTTCTTACCGCCCTGTCCTATTTTGTAGGTTCAAGTCAAACCCAACATCTACATGCTTAAGAAATTATTTTTTTTGCTTACTCTCTCCCCGGTCCTGGCAATGGCGCAGGGCGACTGGAAGCCGCTTTTCAACGGAAAGGACCTCTCCGGCTGGATCCAGCGCAACGGAAAGGCGAAGTATGAAGTGAAAAACGGAATGATCGTAGGAACCACGGTATCCAATGAGCCAAACTCCTTCCTGTGTACCGATAAAGACTACGGTGATTTCGTGCTGGAACTCGAATTATTCGCAGATTCCACCATGAACTCGGGTGTGCAGTTCCGTTCCGAAAGCAAACCGGAATACAACAACGGTCGTGTTCACGGCTACCAGGCGGAAGTGGATCCATCCCCCCGCGGCTGGAGCGGTGGCATTTACGATGAAGCCCGCCGCGCCTGGCTTTATTCCGGTGATTTCAACCCGGCGGCTAAAAAGGCGTTCAAAAACGGACAGTGGAACAAATACCGCATCGAGTGCGTGGGCAGCAGCATCCGTACCTGGATCAACAACATCCCGGTGGCGCATCTGATCGATGATATGACCCCTAAAGGCTTCATCGCCCTGCAGGTGCATTCTATTGCAAAAGATAAAGCACCCGGACAGCAGATCATGTGGCGGAATATTCGCAT
>CANHUD010000035.1 GCA_947463665.1 Sphingobacteriales bacterium | reverse complement strand
GCACAAAAGTACCCAAGCACCGTACTACCTTAAAATAGTGACTACCCCCATCTTTCCGCAAGCAGCGTATCTATTCTTGGGAGTTCAGAATTTTCATCTCAAAATGTACTAATTTTTGTCCAAGGCTCTAAAATTTCAAAAAAATCATCCTATTTTACCCCAAAAATCGCCATCAGGTGGTATATGCTATCTAAAATCCACAAAGTCCTTTCCGCTTTCCTGATCATCGTTTTCAGTACGGGTCCTGTATTTGCCCAACCTGATCGAGACACTTCCCTGCTGATGCTCTACTCGATTCCTTCCTATTTCAATGTGGTTCGCGACTGGTCGGGCACCATTTATGCCGGCACTTCTGATGGAATTTATCGGATGGACGGCATCAAACCGATAAAAGTCGGCAACCAAAAAGGATACTTACGGATTGACAAGCAGGGGAAAATCGCCCTTGACTCCAACGGCGTAAAATACCACAGACAGTTCTCTATGTCGCACCTCCTGCCCTACCCGGATGAAAAGAAAAACGAACACCATGCGGGCAATGATGAATTCTTTTACATCACCACCGGTGGCCGGATGCATATTTATGAAGTCAGACCCTACGGATACCAACTCCGTAACCACAGCGTGCGATCCATCTCTGCACATTTCATAGCTACCTATTCCGGCGTCTATTTTCAAAACAGACACCTTAAACTGCCGTTCCCCCAATTCTCCGACGGCTACATCCGGGAATACAATGGAAAAGTGTTCGCTACCCCCTACACGCTGGATGTATTTGACGTACACCAGCTGGCCAACAGCACGGAAGCGCCGAAACAGCTCCCTGTAGCCAATGGATTTGATTTTACCCCCTGCCGCGACATCCGCTACCTTAGTTTTGCCGGGATGTATATGGTAGCCAGTGGGAACCGACTCATCGAGCTCGACAGCAACCTGAAGCGTGCAACCATTCTCTTCAACGGAAAAGGAGAAGACGAACTGGTACTCCTAACCGAAAACCCTACCTACCACACTATTTATTTCAGCCAGGGGAAAACCCTGTACCACTATCATACAGATTCCAGAACCATTACCCAACTTAACACCATCGAACAACCTATCCTTGACGGTGATATCAAACCCCAACAGGTGCTTCTGTTAACAGCCGAAGGTATCCTCCATGTACAGAATGGAGTGATCGAACACAAGGCCGAGGGCATCCAAAAAGCCCATACCCTCCTGCCCATAAAAGAAATGGAATATGTGATCGCAACCGATCTGGGTCTCTACCATTTCGATTTACAGCAAAACAAACTGTCTACCCTGATTCCGGATATTGAATTCAACCGAAGAGGACTTTACCACGATGGCAAAAAATTATTCGCCGGAAGCATTAATGGCCTATATAACCTGGACCTTAACAACCTGGACAATATCATCGCCTTCTACCAAAAGCAGACAACAGCCGATTCGTCGGTCACACCCTCCTGGCTGACCCTTTCCCTACTGGGCACGATCATTGGGCTGGTCATTCTCGTAGTAGTTTACCGGAACAAAGTACTTTCCATAAAGAAAGAATTGGTCGAATCCGCTATAGACGATACAAAACCCAAACTAACCCTCGAAGAAATCGAAACCTATATCCGCGAAAACCTCACAACCGCCTCCCTCAAAACCATCGTCGCCCAATTCAATACCAATACCTCCATGGTCTATACCATACTGGATCCCGAAAAACCAGGAGACCTGATACAGAAAATCCGCTTCGAAAAAATTAAACAACTCCGAACCGAAGGAAAAACAGCCAGAGAAATCGCCGTACTCACCGGATTAAGCGAAACCTATGTACGGAAGATTTGGAATAAAGGAGTGTGAAAAATTAATCTTTCACACAACGAACTGAAAACCCGCCTCCTATCCAGTTATTACCATAATAAGGATACGCTGCAATACCAGAACTATTTAGGTAACGCCCCCAGTAATCATTCCTTGAAACCGAAATACTCCACCAAAAACCACTATAACCAACACTGCTGAAGGTGCCGTCGGCCTCTCGGTAACCTCCAGGGATAGCAGCAAACTGACTTTCATTCGAACCATTTCCATTGCTGTACCAGCCACTGTTACTTTTTAGTTTCCCACCGGCCACTGCGGACCCACCCAATCCTTTTATTAATGCTGACCATTCCTCATTAGATGGAATATGCCAGCCAATCGGTGCCAGTCCCCGTGAATCATGTACCGCATACCAGTTGTAAAGTTTACCGTAGAGTAGACCCCTTGAAGAATTATTCTCATAATAGCACCAGACCGGTTCTTTTGACTCGTTGGCACGAATCCATTCCTCATCTGTCCTGGCCTCCGGAATGGGATCACCATTTCGAAAATGAACCACATTCAGATTCTCCATCATCCATACCTGTTTGCCTATAGCTACAGAGACAATACTGGCTCGGCCTGGAGAAACAGGTGTTGGCCTTACCGGCTCAGGTTGCGGATCAGGCCTTACAGGATCCTGCTTAGGATCCTTCATACGGGATTTTACTTTATCCCAACCCCTGCCTACAGCAGCCAGCCGCTGCTGACGTCCCGGGTGCGTGTAGGATCCGGACTCAGGCAACGCCAGGAAGGCGGCCAATGCCTGATCCCGACTGCCTCCCATCCAGAAAATCATCGATCCAACAAATTCATCCGCCTCCAGCTCCATGTCCCGTTGTGTGGCATCTGGAAGTGGATTCAACAGGTGATTGTTTACGTGATGGCCCAATTCATGCGCAAGAATGGATAAGGCCTCCCAATTGCGATCAGAAATCTTGATCTCCGCATTGCTGAAATTCAACCGCTTTACCTCTTCCAGAAAATTGGGATTATACAGAATATATGGCTTCCCTTTGTAGAGCACAGCCTGACAGTTCGGTACAGTTGTACAGGAAACAATGATAAACCGATTCCGGATATTGATCCTATCCAACATGTCCGTAATCAAGCGGTTGACATCCTGCTCCGACATGAAATTAGCAGCCGTAGCACAAGGTCCAGGATCCTGCGCAGCCTGCCCGGAAAAAGTCGTACCCATCTTATCCTGTGCCACTAATAGACCAGGCATTGCCAATAGGAATAGGATCAACATACAAACACGCATGAATCAGGGTTTTGGGTAAATGTACAGAACTCCTTAAGGTTCGCGTCAAACCGAAATAGCTTTTCCGCCAGATTACTTACTTCTAGGTATCACCTCATGGTTCACACATATGTATCCTGTCTGAAAACATTGCATCACAACATCCAAAACACTATTTTTATCCCCCCTTAAAAAAACTGCATGCTTGATTTCGTCGATTTTGACAGGCAAAGACTTTCCGCATTTAAAAAGAATCCCACTGTTTGCAACTCTATAGATTTTGATATGCGGGAGACCATTCATTTGCTGAAATTCATGGAAGTGGATTATTTCAACTATTCATTTGGCACTGTTACAAATGAAGGTACGATGTCCATGATCCGGGAGTACTATCAAAAACGACCATTCGGCAAGCATAAACTAATCGTCCATAATGCCGACAATCCATCCATTGAGTTCATCAAAAACAGCGGTCATTACACGTTAAAAGAAAACATCTCCTACTTGCAATCGCCCGCCAAAAACATCCAATCAATTCAACCTCAAAACATACAGCTCACTCCCGTAGACCATACCCAAATTGGACTCTACACTCAACGCTACCTGGAAGTGTTCAGCGCCCAGAACAATCACCCCTCCTCCGTGGAAGAAAACCTAAAGTTAATGCTCCACATCCCGAATTTCCACGCCTATCTGGTACAGCACCAGAAGGAATGCATCGGGATCTGCAGTTTTTGGATCTATAACAATACGCTTCTCTACACCGCTGGCGGACTGCAGGAACCGTACAGAGGAATGAAATTCCATCTGGACACCTTAGCCGCTCGTACCCTGCTGGCACAACAGGCTGGAACAGTTGAGAGCATCTCTTCATGGGCCACTTCCAACTCGGCCAGCAGCCATAATCTACAGGCATTCGGACTTACCAATACCCACAACTACAACGTGTATGAATTTACTGGAACACCTTGACGATGCCTTCAAAAGGTTTTCCAATCACCCGGCTCTTGAAGATCGACAATCTACGATCCGCTATGCAGATCTCCATATCCAAATAAAAAGAATCGTATCCATTATAGCGGAACAACATCTCTTTGACGCCTGCATCGCCATCCGGAAATCCAACCCCATCGAAGAAATCATCAACAAATTAGCGATCCTCTATTCCGGTAATCATTATTTCTTCATACCCCATGTAGAAACTATAGATGTTTATACCGATGTTCCCATCCGTGCAGAATTGCACGGAGTAAACCTGACTGTTTTCGATGATTCGACTAAAATATTCGAATCAGACTGGTACAAAAACACAGACATCGGTCAGAAAAAAATGTGCGTATACGCTACAAGTGCCTCTTCCGGCAAACCGAAATATGCCGTCCATAGTTACCATTCAATTTATAAGGATACACTCCGACAAATAGAAGAAAATCACTACCATCCGCTCGACAAAGTGGATCTGCTCTTTTCCAACTCATTCAGCGCCGCACTGGCCAGTATATTCCCTTCATTACTAACCGGCGCCTGCGTGGTATGTATGGAGGATGTCCGCGTTCAGAACATATACCCCTTTTGGAAAAAACATGCCATCACCGTATCAACCCTCACCTCATCTGTATTCAGAGCGCTGACGCAATCGGATTTACATCAAAAAGATTTGAGTCTGCGGTTTGTCTGCATTTCAGGAGAAAGAATTACTGAAGATGATGTACAGCGGTTTTTTGAATCATTCCCATCCGGGGTCACCCTGCAGATCGCCTATGCCACCACAGAAACCAGAACGATCTCATCCGCCAAATTAACCAGCACAAGAGATTATATCACCGGACACGTAGGCTCGGTGGTTAAAAAAGTGGAAATCGACCAATCCTCGTCAGAAAATGGTCAAATAGGTATGATCTGCGTATGGTCGAATGATATCGCCATTGGATACTATCAAAAAAAGATATTAGTACCATTCTCTACAAAATCAGACCTCACCTATTACCCTACAGGAGATCTTGGATCTCTTACCGATAAAAACGAACTCTTCCTTACCGGCCGGGGAGATTCCCAGCTAAAAATTGATGGGAAATGGGTGGATCTTCATGAAATCGAGAAGATAATAAAGCAGACGCATCAAGTGAACTGCCTGATCCTACCCTTCATCGGCAAAAACGGCTTTGATTATCTGATCTCATTCATAGAATCCGGCCAACCGGAAATACTAGGGAAAGACGTATTCAATACCGTACCAGATATTCCCGTTGTGCCTAAATTTCACTATGAGCTCACTACATTTCCTATAAACAGCCATGGTAAAATAGATAAAGAGCAGCTGCGGAAGATCCATATGGAACACCTGGAAAATAATACACCCTTAACAAAAGATCTTCCTCATCATTCCTCTCGCTTAGAACGCATCAGGCAAATCTGGAAAGACGTTCTTGAAACGGATGAAGTACACGATGAGAGCCATTTTTTCAGGGATCTGGGCGGTACTTCCCTACTCTCCATGGTGATGATAACCGAAGTGGAGAAGGCGCTCCATTTACAATTAAAAACCTTCAAAATTTCAGATCTCGGCACCCTGTCTCATTTCGTAACGCATATCTCAACAGCATACGTACTTCCCAGAATAGACACCCTGAACACAGTTGTTGAAGGCCGAAAAAATTTGATCTTTATTGAAACTGGGGAAGGCCATTCCTACTATTCACTTCTTAAGGGATTTATCGAGGAGGCTAATGTGTACATCCTGCGATTTGATCTGTACAGCCGGAGCTTTTTAGAAGAAGACCAACAGCCTTTCCATCAGTTGGCTGATTTGATAGAAAAGAATATAAAGGGCGATGTCTGTCTGATTGGCAATAGTTTTCATGGTTACATCGCAGCTAAAATAGCTGAATGCACCAACGAACCTATGGACCTCATCCTGTTGGATACACCTTTTTACAAAAACAATGGAGATTCCATTTTACAGAACAGCGCCCCCAAAAAGTGGAATTACTATGGTTCGCTGATGGGTTTGGTGTTTCAGCCCCGGAAATGGAAGCAGTCCATTTATTCTATTAACAGAGCTGTAAAAGCAACCAGGAGCTCCCCGAATGATCAATCGGATTTCGCCCAAGCGGTCATTCAAATCGTAAAAAGAAACGACCACGTCATCCAGATTCCAAGCGCCCTGTATCTATACTTTGAACAATCAGGCTTTACAAGCTCAAAGGATAGAAAAGACTGGGAAAAAATAACCAGGGGCCGCTTCCGATCTGCTCCATTCAATATTGGACACCTGGATTTTAACAACCCGGATGTTTCCGAAGAAATTGCCAGTTGTATGAAGGCATATCTTAAAGCAGAATGATTAGAAAAAGATACCAAGCTGATCAGTTCATAGGATAGGCGACTATAGTATTTTCACTGGATGCGGCATTTCCTAACCCACTAAAATTCAGACTGTAGCTGCCAGGAAAATTGTCTTGCCTACCTTTAACTAAATAGTATGTCTTGTTGCTAGAGCCCGTATTGTTAATTACGATGGCACCAGAAACCATGGTATATATACTGGGTCCAATCAGGTTGCCTACTACTTGAAGGCCGGTACCGGTTACCCTGTCGCTCGTAGCACTGCCGCCGGCAACATCCGAAAGGTGCATCCTGATCCAGGTGGCCTGAGTCTCGCTTGGAGGATTCGACCCCGTAGCCAGGACATTGATTTGCACACTCCATTTTCCCGGAGGCAATGTGATGGATGCGCCCGTAGACTGATTATCCTGACTGGTCCCGGAATAACCGCCGCCGGAGAAGGTCCCGATGACCGCAGAAGTCAGTGCTACGTTGGTAGCCCATTCAGCGCTGCTCCCATTCGTTTTCAGGATTTTTTCCGCATTACCTGTTTGAGACGGCAGCAATGCATTGAGTGCCGCGTTGCTTGTTGTCTGGCCCGTACCTCCATTGGCAATAGCCACTGTACCCGTAACATTGGCCGCATTATCGGTCGGAACGATCAGTCGGACCCAGGCCGTTCCGGAATAAAAGTAAAAACCGGGTGTAACATTGTTGGGTGCCGTACCGGCAGTGGCAATATTATATACCAGCAATCCGGCCACCGGACTGGTTATGGGTGCCGTTGCATTGGTGGCTGTCAAAGAAACACGGGGTGGCAAAAATCCACGTGTGGTGCTACTTACCTCCAATTGGGCAGACGAACTTGGATTGGATGTTCCAATACCAATCTGTGCCAGCGTAAATACCGGACATAATAATCCCAGGAAAATGAGGGCTTTTTTCATTGTCAAATAAGTTGGATTTTTCAATGCGGCAAACTACTACCGAAGCCCTTTCAAAAATGTAAAAACGAGATTCTGAAATTCCAGAATCTAAGATTCTGAAAACCTCCATTCAGATTTTAGCTGTTATCCTGATCAATCGCACCCGAAGCCGTAGGATTAACTCCTGCTGCATATTCACCGGGTGAGCAGCCAACTTCAACCTTAAACGCTGTGTAAAATGCGGACGTAGATGAAAACCCGGATTCTTTTCCCACAACATTCAGTGTGGTTCTGGTAAGATCTGCTTCGGCAAGGAGCTTCTTGGCATGCTCAATTCGATATTCGGTCCGCAGTCGGGTAAACTTAGTATGCAGTATATTCTGAAAACAATAGTATAGATGATGCTTCGGTACATTCATCGCTTTAGCGAGCCCTTCCAGCGTAAAATCGGCATCCAGATAAGGCTTCCGCTCTGCCATGAATACAAGTACCCGCTGGCTTAGTTCCTCAAAAGGGCCGTGGTTCTGCCGTAACAATTCCGCTTCCTTCACAGCGGATTTGCCGTAACCGGAATGCTCCTCCGCCTCTCCTGAAATCGGATCATTCGGGGCTGTGGCAGTACGAACCGTTAACGTTGACCGGGGAATGCCATAGAGAATCCTGGGATAGATAAGGAGTATAACGGATAATAATGTAGGTGCGTACGCCGTAATGTAGGACATCGAATAGGTGTTGATCCTGCCAAAATCAATATGATCATCCACACTATAAAAGTAGGATAACACCAGCGACGGTCCACTAAGAAAAATCAGCATCCCACATAACAGGATCATCCAATTGCGTAAAAAGAACCATTGATCCTGAGCTACTTCCGATGATCGGGAAATAGGGCCCTGGGCCTTCACTACCCAACCGATGCAAAATACGGCATAGGTCAGCACCAGACCGGGGCGAAGAATCAGATTCCATTCTACAGATATCAACCAGTTTGGTGGAGCAAATTTCGGAATGTTAGGGTCGCGAAAGAGGGCACTAACCGTGTCCAGCTTATACTGAAACGGTTTGATCAAATACGGCAAGACTCCAATAAGAGATATCGCAAAGGGCAGCAGGTGAAGCCAGTCGCTTTGCCGCCAATGCAGCCGATCTTCCAGATTTCCCCTGACATACCAGTAAAGAAAAGGACCGGGCAGGTACCACAAGGGAGCTAAATTGGCATAAAAAATGGCCGCCCAAAAATGCGATTGACCAAATGCGATAAAGTAATAAGCGGTAGTATAAAGGGAAATAAACAGAATCACAAAGGATAGGAATATGCTATTTCGGTTCTTCCTCCGGTTAAAGAACAACATTAACAGGGAAAGAAAACAATTTAACAGGGAGACGTAGAGAAGCATTCCTTAATAAAGTTACGTATCTGCAAGATAATGGATTGGCAGATGGCAAGGGGGCATTCATGATGGAAGTTTTAAACCCGCAAAATGATCATGTTATACCCTATCTGGGTTAATTCCTTTTTAAAAACCACATTATAATATGATTTTACTAGAAAGCAAATAAAATTGTACTATTTTTATGCAAAATCCACATTATAATGTTAGTCAAAGAATTTGGGAAAGCCATAAAAGCCAGGCGGAAGGAGCTGGATATCACCCAGCCAGATTTGGCTGAATTAGCGCACATCAGTGTAAACACATTATACAAATTGGAAAATGGACAGGCAAATCCTTCCTTAGATGTGCTGAACAAATTAGCGGAAGTGTTGGGAATGGAATTACGTTTTGAAGTGAAAAAGAAGCCATAATAAATGAGAACAGTTGAAGTATATCATAATAATATCCTGGCCGGCTTACTCATAGAAGAAAATCGCCATCACTATATTTTTAGATATGACGACACTTATTTTATGGATGAAGGTAAACCGGCCATCAGTTTAACACTCCCAAAAACACAAAAAGAATATAGTAGTGATTCTCTGTTTCCTTATTTCTTCAACATGCTCAGTGAGGGAGTAAACAGAAAAATGCAAAGCATTCAGCTGCGGATTGATGAAGAGGACCATATGGGCCTACTCGCAGCAACAGCACAATATGACACCATCGGGCCAGTGACCATAAAACCCGTGACAACACTATGAATAGCCATGAATTAAACATTTGCCCCGGTACATTGACAGAAGGCTTTTCAACCTATAGCCCCGGTTGCTTACGGAATCTTTTCAATGGCAGGAAGGTACATCATATTTTACCGTATGATCAGCCAACGCAAAATGAAAACGTTGCCGAACTATTTATGGAAAATCGAAAACATATCTCCATATCCGGCGTACAGGAAAAATTGAGTTTTCTATTAGAAAAGAATATGCTTCGCCTAACGCAGAAAGGTGAACAGGGAACCTACATATTCAAACCAATACCAAGGGATTTAAAAAAAGTGGACCAGGTTCCTGCCAATGAACACCTCACCATGCAGATAGCTAAACAAGTGTATGGCCTGAACACAGCAGAAAACGCCCTGATTTTTTTTCGAAATGGTACCCCTGCTTATATTACCAAACGATTTGATGCAAAAGAAGATGGCAGCAAATGGGGCATAGAGGACTTCGCAACATTAGCAGGGAAAACGAAAGATATTGCCGGACCAAATTTTAAATACGAATACAGCTATGAAGAAGCCGGAATGCTGATCCGTAAATATGTCTCGGCATGGCGCGTAGAAATTGAAAAATACTTTTCACTGGTGCTTTTCAACTTTTTATTTTCAAATGGAGATGCCCATTTAAAAAATTTTTCATTACGTGAATCAACTAAAGGAGATTATTTATTAAGCCCCGCCTATGATCTGATCAACACCCGGTTGCATGTGGATGATACAGATTTTGCTCTTGACAAAGGGCTGTTTGCAGATAACTTTAAAAGTGAGAAATACAAAATAAGAAATCATCCGAATAAAACCGATTTCGAAGAGTTTGCAAAACGAATTGGTGTTTCCGAAAATCGAACTGAAAAATTAATGCGGCCATATCTGGAAAAACAACCCTTAATGGAAACATTGATCAGCCGTTCTTTCCTTAGCCAAGCCAATAAAAGAGGATACCTGATGATGTACCAGACCAAAAGAAATTATTTACTGGCTTAAATTGGGAAAAAACCAGAAATCCGACGTAGGTTACTTAATAATACGAAAAGAACTAGACAAGATGTGTCTCTTTATCGTTGTATTAAGCACTCAAAACAATCACCACAATGAAAGATGACCGGCTTGCGGGATTAGCTCCCTTTGAGCCTATCGGATCCAAACCCGCTCTACCGTACCAGCCACCTCAAGCAGGTAGTATCCTTTCGACAACCGGCTTACATCAATGGTCTGTAGACCCGCAGTCTGCCGGACACTGTACACCCTTCTTCCCGAAGGATCCTGCAACGTCACCAGCGCCGGCTGCTCGAGGCGGATGCGTAACACCCACTGCTCCACGGGATTACCTAAGATGGTCAGCCCAGCCGTGTTGTTCAGCTTCACGCTGATGGTCTTGCTGAACGCCGATTTCCCATCCAGATCCCGCTGCAGGAGGCGGTAATGATTGGTGCCACCCGGTGCGGTGCTATGTGTAAAGTTATAGGCTCTGGCGGTTGACGTATTACCCGATGCGGTTACTACGCCGATGCTGTCCCATTTTGTTCCATTGGTACTATGCTGTACCGCAAATTCCTTAGCGTTTCGCTCCGTGGCTGTTTCCCAGTTGAGTACGATGCTCCGCTGCCGGGCCTTTCCCGTGAAGCTTTTCCAGACTACCGGTAGGATGGCATCGCCATCGGCGGGATCTCCTCCCTGCGCATTTGTGAAGTTTGCTATCAGGATCAGTACCAATATGCTGAAGAGTTGCTTTTTCATTGCTGTATTTTTTTATTCCCTGCAGCCGCTGCCGACTGCAGGGAATGTTTAAGATTGTTTACTACTAGCTTTTTAGGTTACTCCCGCATCCACTTCATCGTCTGCTCGATTTCCCCTCTTGCATTCGTCACCTGTAGGATGTAGATGCCGGTGGTCAGTCGTTTTGGCAGGATCAACCCATGTACCCGGTTACCTCCGCTATGCTCAATCCGCTGCTGGTCTACCTGACGGCCCTGCTGGTCAAACACACTCACGGTGTACGTGCCGGATGCAACCTCTGCCAGTTCCAGTTGCAACTTGGTTTCAGCAGATGGGTTTGGATACAGTTTCCAATCCCCCGCCTTCATGCTCATGTTCACCCGCATCCAGTTGCTCATCCAGAGTTGACCCGTAGCATTTTTGGATACTACACGGTAGTAGTTGACTACCGGGTGAGGCTTGGTATCTGTAAAGCTGTAGCTATTACTGGCCTTACCGGCTGCGTTCTGCTTATGAATAGTAGTGAAGCTCTCCAGATCCGCACTCCGCACGATCTCATAGCTGGCACCTGCATCCAGTGGGGTTTCCCAGGTCACTTCTACTCCACTGGCTACTTTCTTAGCCGATGTATGGATGAATTTCACCGGAGGAAGCTGTTGTTGGGCGTAGACAATCTCAAACCTCGTGGAATCTTTCGCGGAGCTACCCGTGCCGATGAAGTCGAACTCGTTCACACGGCCCAGATCAATTTCCTGCTCTGTCCTCAGGCTGTTGTCTTTTAACCATGCCTTCAGTCCAGGCTTATTCATACCCCGCGGATCGATGGCTACAATCAGCGTTTGGTCACCAATGTTCGACATCCGCAGCGGGATGCTCTTGCGGCTATCCAGTGCCGGCCAGGGGCGACCTTCAGAGGAAAGCGATTTGCCGCTATTGGTTACCCAAAGTGATCCTCTGCTGATACCATTCCGCAGCTTCTCATGATCGATCGCATCACCTAAGGTTTCTTTCAGGTCTTTGTGGAACTCCAGCGCAACTCCATCGATCAGCTGCCGCTCTCCGCGGGCATCTGCGCGTTGGAGTTTTACAAACATTCTGCCGCGTTCGTCTTTGGGCTCTGTGCTCAGCGGGGCAAGGCCCGCGCTGGCTTCAGAAGACTTATGCGTCTCCAGAATCGTGATGTTCGTAGCTGTAGCCAGTGAGCTCACCGGCTCAACAAAGAACGCCACGCCGCTCTCGATCAGTTGCGGATTGATATAGGTACCGGTATTGGTTACCCATTCCGTACCGGATTTATACAGATTGATGTATTCGCCCTGTTTGAACGTACCGGCAATATTTGGTTCCCAGATCCAAAAGCTCGGGTTGATCACCGCGCTGTTGGTGGTATAGAAGGCATTCAGATCCAGTACACTCATGTAGGGATTACCCACCAGGGTGTATTTAGAAGTGGATGCTGGTGCCACACTGACCTGCTGGTTACCGGTTTTCAAGGTACCCGTACTGCGGAAGGTAGTGGCGTTCGAGCTGTTCGCATCCGGGAAATTGAGTTTTCGATCCCCGCGCGTGAATGCCATGTAACCCTGATCGGCAGCGGTATAAGTGGTAGAGAGACTCGGCACCTGATCGCTGTTGAAGGCGCCACCACCCGCATCACCACTGTAATACCGAAGACTACTCACCATATTGGCTACGCCGATCCAGTCGAACCCGGCAGCGGTGGCCGCAGCTGCATCGGCATACCCATGCCCTACAATCGGTGTACCCGCGTTTTCTGATTCCCCGCTGACTGCGGTGGCATCTGTGAGATCCTGGCCGTTTCTTCCGTTCATGAAGAAGTCGCGCAGTGTACCCGTTCCGGTTACCGGTATACTCACCAGTCGCCATGCTCTGCCGGTACCATCCGTATTGTTGTTCCGTTGTACAAATCGTTCGGCGATCACATTACCTGTAATGGAACCGCCTACCACACCAACACGTGCGGTACCACCGCTATTGCTGGTCAGACGGAGTTTACCATTCGCATTCAGCATTCCCGATGTAGATCGCAGTACGCCTATAACTTCCAGTTCATCCCCCGAAGCATCAATAGTGACCCCCGAGCTGTTCTTGATCTCCAGATCCGGTATACGTCCACCACCGCGTATGATCTGCGCACTGCTTCCTTCCATTACTACTTTACCCGATCCGGTTATATTACCCGGCATGGTTATATTCCCTTTTACAATCAGGTTGTGCTCACCCAGTTTAAGTGATTTACCCGATCCGTTGAAATCCACATTTCCAACCGTTTTAGAGCCATCCAGTTCCAGATCGCTGGCAGCAGATGGATCAAATACGATGTCATCATCCGTCTGCGGCACTCGGTTTCCAGTCCAGTTTGCGGCATTATTAAAGGCATTGGTGGAACCCGTCCACAGAACTTTATAACGGAAACCTCCTTTGCTATCGGAACCGCCTGTAGTAGTTACCGATACGGAACCGGTTGATCCCGAACCCACCACTGCTGTGATCGTGGTATTATTCACCACTGTGAAAGATGTAGCAGCTGTTGCGCCAAACCTCACCGCACTCACATTCTCAAAATACTGACCCGTGATCGTG
>CANHUD010000034.1 GCA_947463665.1 Sphingobacteriales bacterium | reverse complement strand
GCTGGTATCCGATACCATGCGCATGCCCGTTCAGCCCAATAAAGCGATCGTTGGCGCCAATGCCTTCTCCCATTCATCCGGCATCCATCAGGATGGGTTTCTGAAAAATGCCGAAACATACGAAATCATTAACCCGGTTGAAGTAGGGGCCGATAGCTCCAAAATCGTACTCACCGCCCGGAGCGGCCGTTCTGCACTGGCCTACCGGTTCCGGAATCTGGGATACGATTTTTCCAGAAACGATGTGGATGTTCTCTACAATCAGTTTCTTCAGGTGGCCGATGACCTCAAAGAAGTCAAAGATGAACACCTTCAGGCTATGGCCGAAGCATACAAATCCCAAACCATCTGCAACTAACCTTCCGAACCCGCATAAAATCTCCAGTTCATGGGAAAAACATTATTTGAAAAGATCTGGGAAAAACATCTGGTGACCACCATTGAAGGGGGACCATCGGTATTGTATATCGACAAACACCTCATTCATGAAGTTACCTCCCCCCAGGCTTTTAAAGGACTCTCCAAACGCGGTCTTCACGTGTTCCGCCCCCAACAGGTGGTGGCCACAGCCGATCATAACGTACCAACCATCGATCAGCATCTGCCCATTCGCGAGGAACTCTCCCGCAAACAGGTAGATGCCCTCAAAGAAAACTGCGCTGACTTCGGCATCGAACTTTATGGGCTCGGTCATCCTTTTCAGGGTATCGTTCATGTGATCGGCCCCGAACTGGGCATCACCCAGCCGGGTATGACCATGGTATGTGGCGATAGCCATACCTCTACACACGGCGCCTTCGGTACCATCGCCTTCGGCATCGGTACCAGCGAAGTGGAAATGGTGCTGGCCACCCAATGCCTGCTGCAGACCAAACCCAAACTGATGCGCATCAATGTGGAAGGCAATCTCAACAAAGGGGTGCTTTCCAAAGACATTATCCTGCACATCATTTCCCTGATCTCTGCTTCCGGCGCTACCGGCTACTTTGTTGAATACGCCGGCTCCGCCATCCGAAGCCTCTCCATGGAAGCCCGCATGACCATCTGCAATATGTCCATCGAAATGGGCGCCCGTGGTGGTCTCATCGCCCCGGATGAAATCACCTTCCAATATATGAAGGGCCGACGCTTCGCCCCCTCCGGTGACGCCTGGAACGAAAAACTGGTCTACTGGAAAACCCTGCAGTCTGATACGGATGCTGTATTCGACCATGAACTCCATATCCGCGCAGAAGATATCGAACCGATGGTTACCTACGGCACCAATCCGGGTATGGGTACCGGTATCAGCCAGCACATCCCTACACTGGATGCCATCGAAGAAAAAGAACGCCCCAATTTCACCAAGGCGCTTCAATATATGGGCCTGTCGGCCGGCGCTCCCATACGCGGACAAAAAGTCGATTACGTATTCATCGGCTCCTGTACCAATTCCCGCATAGAAGATCTCCGCCTGGTAGCGGATTTCGTAAAAGGAAAAAAGAAAGCCGATGAGGTGGAAGTTTGGGTGGTCCCCGGTAGCAAACAGGTTGAAGCACAGGCCCGTGAAGAAGGCATCGATAAAATTTTTGAAGAAGCCGGCTTCCAGTTAAGAGGCCCCGGCTGCTCCGCCTGCCTGGGTATGAACGAAGACAAGATCCCCGCCGGAAAATACTGCATCAGTACCAGCAACCGGAACTTTGAAGGACGGCAGGGACCAAACGCCCGAACACTGCTCGCTTCACCGCTTACCGCCGCAGTAGCCGCTATCACCGGAAAAGTGGAAGATGTCCGGGATTACATTAACCTCTAACATCTAATGTCTAATGTCTAAACTCTCCCTCATACAATCCACGGCTATCCCGCTTCCCATTGAAAATGTGGATACCGACCAGATCATTCCGGCACGTTTTCTCAAAGCTACCACCCGTGATGGCTTTGGCAAAAACCTGTTTCGCGACTGGCGCTATGAGAATGACGACGAACAACAACCCAAAAAAGATTTCGTACTGAACTCCGGACGCTATTCCGGACAGATCCTCCTCGCCGGTAAAAACTTCGGCTGCGGGTCCAGTCGGGAACATGCCGCCTGGGCCATCAAAGATTTCGGGTTCCATGTAGTGGTCAGCAGCTTCTTCGCAGATATCTTCCGCAACAACGCCCTGAATAATTTTTTACTACCCGTAACAGTTAGTCCATCCTTTCTGGATATGCTCATGTCGGCCGTCGAACAGGATCCGAAAACCCTGATAAACGTGAATCTTCCAGCCCAGACCATCACGCTGGTGGCCACCGGAGCGTCCGAATCGTTCGATATCAACCCCTATAAAAAAGAATGCCTCATCAACGGATACGATGACATCGATTACCTGCTCAGCATCCGCGATAAGATCGAGGCCTATGAAAAAGAAACAGGAATTTAACGTAACCAGATGCAGAAACATATTGCCGTGATCCCCGGCGACGGGATCGGACCAGAAGTGACCGCACAGGCGGTACGTGTACTCAACGCCATCGGCCAGCAGTTTGGACATACCTTCTCCTACGAATACTGCCTCATGGGAGCTGATGCCATCGACAAAACAGGTGATCCGCTGCCACAGGCTACGGTTGACACCTGCCTGCAATCCGATGCTATCCTGTTTGGTGCCATCGGTCATCCTAAATACGACAATGATCCTACCGCAAAAGTCAGACCCGAACAGGGACTCCTACGCATCCGGAAAGCACTGGAACTGTTCGCCAACATCCGGCCGGTAAAATCATATCCGTCGCTTTATCACCTTTCCCCCCTCAAGGCAAATGCGCTGGAAGAAGTCGACTTTGTAATCTTCCGCGAACTCACAGGAGGTATCTATTTCGGGAAAAAAGAACTGAATGAAGCCGGTGATGTTGCCATCGATGAATGTACCTATAGCTCTGCCGAAATCAACCGCGTTAGTGAACTGGCCTTCCAGTTCGCCATGAACCGCCGTAAAAAACTAACCCTGGTGGATAAGGCCAATGTACTGGAGACCTCCCGCCTCTGGAGAAAAAACGTTCAGGCCATGGCAGCCAAATACCCGGAAGTACAGGTCGATTATATGTTCGTGGACAATGCCGCCATGCAACTCATCCTCTATCCCAAACAATTTGACGTGATCCTCACCGAAAATATGTTTGGAGACATCATCTCGGATGAAGGAAGTGTACTCACCGGCTCCCTTGGCCTGCTCCCCTCCGCCTCCGTAGGCAACGGCCGGGCTCTGTTCGAACCCATCCATGGCTCCTATCCGCAGGCAGCCGGGAAAGATATTGCTAACCCACTCGGTTCTATACTATCCGCTGCGCTTATGCTCGAATATTTTGAGATGCATAAGGAAGCACAGGCTGTTAAAGATGCGGTCGACTGGACGCTGCAACATGGCTTCGTCACCAAAGACATCGATGCTACCAATTTCTATTTCACCTCCACTATCGGAGAACTGGTATCTGACCATATCCTGCACAAGATCCCCGAAGGAGCCGTGAACCAGGCCAACATCGAACTCCGTAAATCCACCATCATTTAACTACCCCTGCATATGAACGAACTGAACAAGTATAGCAAAATTATCACGCAGGATGTTACCCAGCCTGCGGCACAGGCCATGCTTTACGGCATCGGCCTCACTGAAGAAGATCTCAAAAAAGCTCAGGTGGGTGTAGCCTCCATGGGCTATGATGGCAATACCTGTAACATGCACCTGAACGATCTGGCTGCTTCCATCAAAAAATCCATCTGGGACAATGACCTGGTAGGCCTGGTCTTCAACACCATCGGGGTGAGTGACGGTATATCCAATGGGACCGATGGCATGCGCTACTCGCTTGTCAGCCGCGATATCATTGCAGACTCCATCGAAGCGGTCTGCAATGCTCAGTGCTACGATGCCGTGATCACCGTTCCGGGCTGCGATAAAAACATGCCGGGCTCTCTCATCGGTATGGCCCGCCTCAACAGGCCTTCTATCATGGTATATGGCGGTACGATTGCCCCCGGACATTACAAAGGCCAGGACCTGAACATCATATCTTCTTTCGAAGCACTCGGTCAAAAAATCGCCGGACAGCTGACTGACGGAGATTTCAAAGGCATCGTGATGAACTCCTGTCCCGGCCCGGGCGCCTGCGGCGGGATGTACACAGCCAATACCATGGCCTCTGCCATCGAAGCCATGGGCATGAGCCTTCCCTACTCCTCTTCCAATCCTGCTATCAGTGAAGAAAAACAACGGGAATGTGAAGCCGCCGGAAAAGCGATCCGACTCCTGCTGGAAAACGATATCAAACCCAGCGATATCATGACCATGGAAGCGTTTGAAAACGCGATCACTATTGTTATGGCACTCGGTGGCTCTACCAATGCCGTACTACACCTGATCGCCATGGCGGATGCCATCGGTCTGCATATTACCCAGGATGATGTGCAGCGCATCAGCGATCGCACACCATTCATCGCCGACCTCAAACCCAGCGGCCGGTACCTGATGGAAGATCTCCACAAGATCGGAGGCGTACCCGCTGTTATGAAATATCTTCTTAAGGAAGGACTGCTCCATGGCCACTGCCTAACCGTTACCGGCAAAACCATCGCAGAAAACATGGAATCCATCCCGGACCTTGACTTCGATAAACAGCCTATCATCACTCCGCTTTCCAAACCCATGAAACCTACAGGTCATATACAGATCCTGTACGGCAACCTGGCCACCGAAGGCAGCGTGGCCAAGATTACCGGAAAAGAAGGGGAATTCTTTGAAGGCCCCGCCCGCGTGTTTGACGGTGAAAAAGAACTGATCACCGGTATCCAGTCGGGCCGCGTCCGCTCCGGAGATGTAGTGGTCATCCGCCATGTAGGTCCTAAAGGAGCCCCCGGTATGCCGGAAATGCTCAAACCTACCTCCGCCATCATCGGTGCAGGCCTCGGAAAAACCGTAGCCCTGATCACCGACGGCCGCTTCAGCGGAGGTACCCACGGTTTTGTGGTAGGGCATATCACACCTGAAGCTCATACCGGAGGGAACATCGCCTTTGTTAAGGACGATGACATCATCCGGATCGATGCCCGCAAACGGACCATCGATATGCTGATCAGCGATGAAGAACTGGCCGGCAGAAAAGCCAACTGGACACAACCCGAACTGAAAGTAAAAAAAGGTCTGTTATACAAATACGCCAAACAGGTTAGTAGTGCCGCCAGAGGCTGTATAACCGACGGAGATTAACAATCCTTAAAACAACCTATATGAGCAGTGTTGATACCCTGCCCCTGCAGTCAGAAAACGGGACAGAACCTGAAAGCCGCCAAGTATCCGGATCCGTAGCGGTTCTGGAAGCCATGCTGGCCGAAGGCGTTACGACCATCTTCGGTTATCCCGGAGGCGCCATCATGCCCATTTATGATGCCCTCTATGATTACCGCGACAAGCTGGAGCACATCCTTGTCCGGCACGAACAGGGCGGTATCCACGCTGCCCAGGGCTATGCCCGCGTCAGTGGCAGAACCGGCGTAGTGTTCGCCACCAGCGGACCCGGTGCTACCAATCTGGTGACCGGACTGGCCGATGCCATGATCGATTCCAATCCGCTGGTCTGCATCACCGGACAGGTATTCGCTCACCTGCTCGGGACCGATGCCTTCCAGGAAACCGATGTGATTAACATAACCACTCCGGTTACTAAATGGAATTATCAGGTAACCGATGCTTCCGAAATTCCTGCAGTGCTCGCTAAGGCCTTCTACATCGCCGGTAGCGGTCGCCCGGGACCTGTACTGATCGATATCACCAAAAATGCGCAGCTGCAGCTGTTCGATTACAAAGGCTATACCAAATGTACCCATATCCGTAGCTATCGTCCGGCACCTGTGGTGAGAAAAGAATATATAGAAGAAGCCGCCAAACTCATAAATGAGGCCGAACGTCCTTTTGTGATTTTCGGACAGGGTGTTATCCTCGGAAAAGCAGAAAAGGAATTCAAAGCGTTTCTCGAAAAATCAGGGATCCCCGCTGCCTGGACCATCCTCGGCCTCAGTGCGCTACCTACCGATCACCCGCTCAATGTGGGAATGCTCGGTATGCATGGGAATTATGGTCCGAATGTACTGACCAATCAATGCGATGTACTGATTGCCATTGGTATGCGCTTCGATGACCGGGTAACCGGCCGCCTCGATAAATACGCCAAACAGGCAAAAGTAATCCACCTCGATATTGACCCCGCCGAAATCGATAAGAACATAAAATCAACCGTTCCTGTCTGGGGTGATTGCAAGGAAACGCTGCCTTTACTAACTGAAAAGGTTAATGCCCGTGTATTCCCGCAATGGCTCCAACTTTTTAAAGAGCACCAGCAAAAAGAAGAAGAGGCTGTAATCCAAAACGAACTTAACCCCACTACAGACATCATGTCGATGGGTGAGGTGATCAATGTACTCAATGAACTATCCGGCGGAGATGCCATCATCGTAACCGATGTGGGTCAACACCAGATGGTAGCCTGCAGGTATGCCAAATTCAACAAGAGCTTGAGCAATGTTACCTCCGGAGGGCTGGGCACCATGGGCTTCGGATTGCCTGCAGCCATCGGTGCAAAATTCGGAGCACCTGACCGCACCGTAGTGGCAATCATTGGTGATGGCGGAATCCAGATGACCATCCAGGAATTCGGCACCATCATGCAGTCGAACGTAAATGTAAAAATCCTCATCCTCAACAATCGTTTCCTCGGCATGGTCCGCCAGTGGCAGCAACTCTTCCACGAGAAACGTTATTCTTTTGTGGATATTGAGAGCCCGGATTATGTAATGGTTGCCAAAGGATACCACATAGAAGGCAGATCCATTTCTGAGAGAAGCGATCTTCGGGATGCTCTCCATGAAATGCTGACCCATAACGGTCCTTATCTGCTGGAGGTAATGGTTGGAAAGGAAAACAATGTATTCCCAATGGTACCGCAGGGCTGTGGCGTTGCCGAGATACGACTAAAATAACCAGGCAGACCCAAACAAACAACTTCCATCATGAAACAGGAATATACGATCACCGCCTATACCGAGAACCAGATCGGGCTGCTTAACCGCATCGCCATCATGTTCTCCCGCCGGAAGATCAACATCGAAAGTCTGAACACCTCTCCTTCAGAAATTGATGGCATTCACCGGTTCACCATCGTCATCCAGGAAGCAGAAGATGTGGTGAGAAAATTATCCAGACAAATCGAAAAACAGGTGGATGTCCTGAAAGTTTATTTCAACACCAATGAAGAGATCATCTGGCAGGAACTGGCATTGTATAAGGTCCCTACCGATGAGATCGCTGAAAAAGTAAAAGTGGAACGATTGCTTCGTGAACATGGTGCCCGCGCCGTAGTGATTCGAAAAGATTATACCATTTTTGAAACCTCCGGACATCGGGAAGAAACCGATAAACTCATCAGTGTACTGGCACCGTTCGGTCTCATCGAATTCGTGCGAAGCGCACGCGTGGCGATCATCAAAAGCAGCAAAGGCTTCCATGAAAAACTAAAAGAATTCGAACAACTGAAACCCGGTGATGAGGTAGTGGAAAATGAATACCTCGGTAACCGGAACGATGTGTTCTCCATGTAATCATTCATCCTTTTTTCAAACCAATTTAAAACAACAGATATGGCTAAACTCAATTTCGGCGGGACTGTCGAAAACGTGGTAACCCGGGAAGAATTCCCGTTATCCAAAGCACAGGACGTGCTGAAAAATGAAGTAGTGGCTGTGATCGGCTACGGCGTTCAAGGACCCGGACAGGCACTTAACCAGAAAGAAAACGGCATCAACGTGATCGTTGGCCAGCGAAAGAATTCCAAATCATGGGATAAGGCGGTCCGCGATGGCTTCGTTCCCGGTGAAACTCTTTTTGAGATCGAAGAAGCCCTCGAAAAAGGTACCATCATCTGTTACCTGCTCTCGGATGCTGCACAGATCGCCATGTGGCCAACGGTGAAAAAACATCTGACACCCGGAAAGGCACTCTATTTCTCCCATGGTTTCGGCATCACTTATAACCACCAGACCGGCATCATTCCGCCAGCAGATGTGGATGTATTCCTTGTAGCACCCAAAGGTTCCGGAACCTCCCTTCGTCGCATGTTCCTCCAGGGACGTGGCCTGAACTCTTCCTACGCCATTTTCCAGGATGCTACCGGACGGGCGCAGGAGCGTGTAATCGCACTGGGCATCGCCATCGGAAGCGGCTATCTCTTTGAAACCGATTTCAAAAAAGAAGTATTCAGCGATCTTACCGGCGAACGCGGTACCCTGATGGGCGCCATCCAGGGGATCTTCGCTGCACAATACCAGGTGCTGCGCGACAGAGGCCATTCTCCTTCCGAAGCCTTCAACGAAACTGTGGAAGAACTGACACAGTCGCTCATGCCATTGGTGGCTGAAAACGGGATGGACTGGATGTATGCCAACTGCTCCACCACAGCCCAGCGCGGAGCACTCGACTGGTGGAAGAAATTCCGGGATGCCACCCTGCCTGTTTTCAATGAACTGTACGACAGTGTAGCCGCCGGAAAAGAAAGCCAGCGCAGCATCGACAGCAACAGCAAGGCGGACTACCGCGAGAAACTCGAAGAGGAACTGACAGAACTCCGTGAAAGCGAGATGTGGCAGGCCGGCAGAACGGTTCGCAGCCTTCGTCCGGAAAACCAGCCGTCTGCACAGGAAAAGTAAATCAATGACAACAGCAGAAAAACAAATGCTTACAGGTCCGGCCAAGCTCATTCAGGAGCTTGGCCTGGACTTTTCCAGCACACTCGAACGCGTGCGCAGCGTGGCCATCAAAACCCCGCTGATCAAAAACCATAACCTTTCACGCAAGTACCAGTGCAACGTTTTTCTGAAACGCGAAGACCTTCAGGTGGTCCGCTCCTATAAACTCCGCGGCGCCTTCAACATGATGAGCCGGCTCCCGCAGGAACAACTCGGCAAAGGAGTTGTATGCGCCAGTGCCGGAAATCATGCACAGGGATTCGCGTACAGCTGTAACCGGCTGAATGTGAAAGGGGTAATCTTTATGCCGGTCATCACCCCGAAACAAAAAATCAACCAGACACGGATGTTCGGGGAAGACTCCATCGAGATCCGTCTGGTAGGAGATAATTTCGATGAATGTGCCGATGCCGCCAAAGCCTTTACGGAAGCCAACGGCATGACCTTCATCCCCCCCTTCGATAACGAACGCATCATCGAAGGGCAATCCACCGTTGCCCTCGAAGTACTGGAAGACCTTTCTCACATCGATTACCTGTTCGTACCCGTTGGTGGCGGAGGCCTCTCCGCCGGCATGGGCCTGGTATTCAAAACCCTCTCCCCTTCCACAAAAATCATCGGACTGGAACCGGAAGGTGCCCCCTCCATGAAAGAAGCACTGGCACATGGCCATCCGGTCATGCTTTCCCAGATCGACCGGTTCGTGGATGGTGCGGCCGTAAAAAAAGTGGGCGATCTCACCTTCCGGGTATGCCAGCAGGTACTGGATGATATGGCCCTCGTACCCGAAGGAAAAATCTGTAGTACCATTCTGCAATTGTACAACCAGG
The DNA here is from genome assembly GCA_947463665.1 of Sphingobacteriales bacterium. GTDB lineage: Bacteria > Bacteroidota > Bacteroidia > Chitinophagales > Chitinophagaceae > Pollutibacter. The sequence continues at coordinate 4,311 of CANHUD010000034.1, read as the reverse complement.
ATGCCATCGTAGTGGAACCCGCCGGCGCCCTCTCCATCGCCTGCCTCGATCAGTATGCAGCTCAGATCAAAGGCAAAACCATCGTATGCGTAGTCAGTGGCAGCAATAACGATATCGACCGTATGCCGGAGATCAAAGAACGATCCCTGCAATATGAAGGACTCAAACACTATTTCCTGATCCGCTTCGCACAACGCCCGGGAGCACTGAAAGAATTTGTGAACGATGTCCTGGGTCCGGCCGACGATATCACGCGTTTTGAATACATGCAGAAAACCAACAAGGAAACCGGACCGGCACTGGTTGGCATTGAACTACAACAGGCACATGATTACCAGGCTCTTCTTCATAATATGAAGGCAAAAGGAATCGACTATACAGAGATCAATAAAGATGATATCCTGTTTGGATACCTCATCTAAGGCAATCTTTATCACAGCGTATTTTTTTATCCACCTCCACTCCCGATTCACAAATTAATTCCTAATTTACCTCCCTGATGCTGGTATCGGTTTTGTACATGACCAATTACCACATCCGCATCCGTATCCTACGCTGAAGTCGGCAGAAAAACCCTGTTAAATCACTTCAATGCCTACCAGATGTCGAATCAACTTCTGAATCGTGAAAACAATTTTCATCCCCCCTTCCTCTATTGCTTCGAAGATGCAGCCGATATTATCCTTCAGCAAATACCCACATCGTTACAGGAACGTATCCGGCTGGATGATATTCTATTTGTACTCGAATGCAAAGATGAATACTTAGATATCACCTATCCGAATGTCAACATGCCGGTACTGAATGAATTCCCCCAGGAGATCAATACCAGCGATATGATCCGGTTTCTTATGACCCAGATCCGGCTGGAACAGGTCGACCTCTCTGAGCACGATCTCACCGAAATCCTTGATGCAGAACTGTATTACTTTGAAAAAAACGGTGCGCTGCGGGATGCAGGCGAATGGCTCAATTGATTTTTTTAAAGAATCCAGAATTATTTTGTTTGAATCGCTATTTCTAAGCGATAAAATTCGTATTTTCAATCGTTGCTTGTCGAACTCATTAGAACTACTCTAATGAAACCCAACTTTTATTGAAATTTGTCAAAACTGCTTCATTATTATGACAAGCAACCAGGGATTATATCGTCCGGAATTTGAGCGTGATGCCTGTGGCATCGGTTTCGTAGCGAATATCAGGAGTAACAAGAGTCATCGCATCGTATCGGATGCCCTGACGATTTTGGAGAATATGGAACACCGGGGTGCCTGTGGATGTGAGAACAACACAGGAGACGGTGCCGGCATTCAGATCCAGACGCCCCATGAATTCTTTTTTGAAGAATGTTTAAAAGCCGGGGTACATCTGCCGGCCTACGGCAAATATGGTGTGGGAGTGATCTTCTTCCCCAAGGAACTGAAACTACGCGAGGAATGCCGGGATATATTTATCCGGACCTGTGAAAAATTAGGTCTGGAAATTCTCACCTGGCGAAAAGTTCCGGTAGACGCTTCCATGATCGGCCCGACAGCCCGATCGGTGGAACCCATGATGGAACAGGTATTCATTGCCTGTCCGGATCATGTGACCGATCCGCTCACCTTTGAACGCAAACTTTTTGTGTTGCGGAATCATTCTACCCATATCATTCATCATACGGTTAAAAAAGATGCCATCGGTTTTTACATCGCTTCTCTTTCCTATAAAACGGTGGTGTACAAAGGCCAGCTGACCAGTCACCAGGTTCGGCAATACTTTCCTGATCTGAGCAACAAACGAGTGGTCAGTGCCTACGGACTGGTTCACTCCCGCTTTGCCACCAACACCTTCCCTTCCTGGAAACTGGCACAACCTTTTCGCTACATCGCTCACAATGGAGAAATCAATACGCTTCAGGGAAATCTCAACTGGCTCCGTACCGGAGAAAAAGGATTTCACTCTCCTTTTTTCACGCCGGAAGAAATGGATATGCTGCTGCCGATCGTATCAGAAGGACAATCAGACTCCGCCAGTCTGGACAACATGATCGAGCTACTAACCCTTACGGGTAGATCCCTCCCGCATGTGATGATGATGCTCATTCCCGAAGCATGGGATAACAACGAAGACATGGATCCGCTGAAGAAATCCTTCTACGAATACCATGCTTCCATGATGGAACCCTGGGATGGTCCGGCTTCCATCTCCTTCACCGATGGAAAAATCATTGGCGCTACACTGGACCGCAACGGGCTCCGTCCTTCCCGCTACTGCGTAACTTCAGATGACCGGGTGATCATGGCCTCTGAAACAGGAGCACTTCCGGTAGATCCTTCCCTGATCCTGGAGAATGGCCGCCTTCAGCCCGGAAAAATGTTTGTAGTGGACATGGAAGCCGGACGCATCATCAGCGATGAAGAACTCAAACACGATATTTGTTCGCGCAAACCCTATGAGGAATGGCTGAACAAATACAAAATACGCCTCAACGAACTACCGGAACCAAGAATTAAATTCACCAATCTCGAGGCAGACCAGGTTTTCAAATACCACAAAGCATTCGGCTACACAAAAGAAGATCTGGATAGCATTCTGGCACCAATGGCTGAAGAAGGAAAAGAACCCATCGGATCCATGGGTACCGATGTACCCCTGGCAGTTCTGAGCGACCAGCCGCAACACCTCAGCAATTATTTCAAACAACTGTTCGCGCAGGTTACCAATCCACCCATCGACCCGATACGGGAAAAACTGGTTATGTCGCTGGCTACTTTCGTGGGAAACAACGGCAACCTGCTGAATGAAGATCCACTGGCCTGTCATACCATCGCCCTCAAAAATCCGGTACTGACCAATCATGATCTGGAAAAAATACGGAGCGTGGATACCGGTATTTTTCAGGCGAAAACACTTCAATGCTATTTCAGGGCCGATGGTAAACCCGGCTCGCTGAAGAGAGGCCTCGACCGCCTTTGCCGCTATGCCGTAGATGCAGTAGAAGATGGATTCGAAGTACTGATCCTGCAAGACAGGGCCATAGATTCCGACCATGCGCCTATGCCCTCTCTGCTGGCTGTTGCGGCCGTTCATCATCACCTGATACGGAAAGGACTACGAGGCAAAGTGGGCATCGTGGTAGAAGCGGGGGATGCCTGGGAAGTACATCATTTCGCCTGTCTGGTGGCCTTCGGCGCCACTGCAGTCAATCCCTATCTGGCTCTTTCTACCATCCGCACACTCAAAGAAAAAGGTGCCATCGGTGAAAATAAAGAGCTGGAAACCCTGAAGAAAAACTACATCAAAGCGGTCTGCGATGGTCTGCTGAAGGTATTCTCCAAAATGGGAATCTCTACCCTGCAATCGTACCAGGGTGCACAGATCTTTGAGATCATCGGCCTGAATAAAGAAGTGGTTGATACCCATTTCACCGGGGCCGTTTCGCGGATTGAAGGAATGGGACTCGACCAGATCGCGGAGGAAGTGCTGGTGAAACACCGCATCGCTTTCAGCCAGAAAGACGTACCGGTTGACCGCTTACCGGACGGCGGCGTGTATCAGTGGAAACGCAAAGGAGAATTCCACCTCTTTAATCCCCAAACCATCCACCTGCTTCAGTATTCTACCCGCAGTGCGGATTATGCACTGTTCAAAAAATATTCCCGGCTGGTAAACGACCAGTCCGAAAAAGCCTGTACCCTGCGCAGCCTGCTGGAATTCAGACGAACCCGTCCGTCTATCTCCATAGATGAGGTAGAACCGGCAGAAAACATCTATAAACGTTTCGCCACAGGAGCGATGTCATTCGGCTCTATCTCCTGGGAAGCGCATACCACTCTCGCCATTGCTATGAACCGTCTCGGTGCGAAAAGCAATACCGGAGAAGGCGGGGAAGATGAACTCCGCTACGAACCAATGGCGAATGGCGACTCCATGCGCTCGGCCATCAAACAGGTGGCCTCCGCCCGCTTCGGGGTTACCAGTCTTTACCTGACGGAAGCAGATGAATTACAGATCAAAATGGCGCAGGGAGCCAAGCCCGGAGAAGGCGGACAATTACCCGGCCACAAAGTGGACGACTGGATCGGCAAAGTACGCCACTCCACACCCGGAGTAGGTCTAATCTCTCCACCACCCCATCACGATATTTACTCCATTGAAGATCTGGCACAGCTGATCTTTGACCTGAAAAACGCGAACCGCAACGCACGTATAAGTGTGAAACTGGTTTCAAAAGCCGGTGTCGGAACCATTGCGGCCGGTGTGGCCAAAGCCAAAGCCGATGTAATCCTTATCTCCGGTTTTGACGGCGGAACCGGTGCCTCACCCATC
>CANHUD010000033.1 GCA_947463665.1 Sphingobacteriales bacterium | reverse complement strand
TTATTTACCACTGCGCTGATGTTGTGGCTCACCTCTACGAACCGGTTTGTTTTCTTTGGTCAGGATTTTCCGTTTCTGAGTATAACCAGCCGGATCAGCGCATTCGTTCCAATGGGATTGGTAGTAACTGTTTTGGTTACCAATCCGGTGCGATTGGCAAGGCATGAGATCAGCACTGGAAGAAACTGGGGGCTGATTATTTCCTTTATACTTTTTGTAGTGCTGGCCGGGTTTTTATCCGGTAAAAGTTCGCAGATCACGGATAGTTATTTTAGGGTGGATTACAGTGAAGTGGAGGGACGGGTGAACAACAAGATCAATGAATGGATGGCGGATGTTCAGCGGAACATGAAGCTTGATCTGCTGAAGAATGAAGAACTTCGGCCGGAGGAGTGGACACCGGATATCCGAAAAGTGGTGGATAGTCTGGTGAAACATGAGACGTTCCGCCAATGGTATAAAGATTCGTTCACGGTGTATGAGCGGGGTATCTGGGACCGATTGAAAAGCGACGTGACGATGGGTGTACGTCTAAATAGTCCGGTTCATTTTAAAGTGGATCACGGGATGTTGCAATGTGTTTTCAATCCCTACTGGTCGATGGAGCTTCCGCCCTATGATGAACGTAAGGTCTGGAAAGGCGAGGTAGAGCAGCAGCCGGGTCTGCAGGTGCGATCTTCAGAATTGATGCTGATCAATACACAGGGTGTCAGGCTGATGCGGATTCCGCATGAATACCTGCGTACTCCGGAAGATATGGCCATTCTCGATATTACCAATAATGCCGGAGATGCGTTTGTGTACAATGCCAAAAGCCGGCAAATCAGCCAGGCCGGTGCTGCATCTTATGCAAGGCTGATCGATAAATCGGATCTGGTCATTCGCCCCAAGGGCGGAAGCATGGACGCGTTTACTGTTTTTGGAAGAGAGAAGCGATATTTTGCACGGAATGTTTTATTGAACGGACGGCAGCAGATGATGTATCCGCTGGGGTCTCATCTTTTCTGGGCGCGCCACTGGGCAGCGGCTGTAAAAGAACGGATGGAAGATGCCGGTGAAGCAGCATTGGAGGAGTCGGTTGATATTACACTCGATTACCAGCTTACAAGAGAGGTGGGTACTTATCTGGAGAAGGAGATGCCTGGTTTATTGAAGGCAAACATTCCGGAGATGAAGGATCCTGCTTTTTCGGTGATTGCTGCTGATGGGGATGGTCGTATCCGGTTGATGAATGACTTTGCTCTTCAGCGCAGGATCATAGATCCGAACAATGAACCGGAGGTACTGGAAGAGCAGAAGCGATCGTATTTCTACATTGATGCGGCGAAAGAGCGCATCCAGTGGGGCAATCTGAATTTGCTGCACATGAACCAGGGCCCGGGCTCCTCGTTCAAGCCCTTACTGGCTGCATCGGTGATATCCCAGGCCAATGCAGGTTGGGAGCGGCTGGAACTTTTACCGAAGAATGGTCCGTTGTTTGATTTTGGAAAGGGTATTTCTTACTATGCCAATGAATCATTGCGCGGAGACTGGAAGGGGTTATCGAATGATAATAGTGCTACCGATTTCAGTCAGTATCTTATACGGTCGAACAATCTTTATCATTCCCTACTTGTTTTTCTGGGTTCTTACACGAAGCAATCGCTACTGGATGCCGGAGGATCCGTTACCGGATTGCTGAGGCCTTACCAGCCTGCATCTGCAGCTCAGGATACAGCTTTTCCCATTATGCGTCATAGTGGTTCGGCCTGGCAGTTTCAGCGGAAGGGCAAATGGCCACAAAGTGCTGATGGGGCTTCTCAGTTCGGGCATCCGGAGTCAATGCTGAGCATGGGGCTGAAGCAGTGCATGGGATTAGATACAGATACCGATAATGGGCGCAATATCCGAAACCGGAAATATGTTTTCAGCCAGCTGAATGATTCTTCCACCTGGGGCACACCGGAGTATTCGTATATGCTATTGTCGAACCGTACTGCCAGCAACGACCCCAAGGGTAATTTCAATATGGCTATCCGGCAGACCAGCCTGGGTGGTGGCGGTGTGTTTGATGTGACGCCGCTGGCTATGACGGAGATGTTTGGCCGATTGGCCACGATGAATGCGGGATATAAACTGACCATTGATGCACCTCGTTCCACCAGCAATCCCTGGTATCCGGCACAGGAGTGGAAGGGAGGATATTCATCGTTCCATTACAATACGCTGATGGATGCATTGAGGAAAGTGGTGACGATGGGGACGGCTCAATCACTTCAGTTCCATGTGAAAACGCCTTATTATATTTATGCGAAGACAGGTACCATTGGGGCGGAAAGCGGTCGGAACAGTAAGAAGAATTCGAAGCGGCTGGCGCTGATCATATCTAAAGAGCCGCTGACTTCACCGGAGGCTGTTGGGAAGTTTTTTGTGGTTTTCTTCCGGTTCGACAATGCCCGTATGGATGATACGAAAGAAGGCTGGATTTATCAGATTTATGGCAATGTGCTGAATAGATTATTGAATTCGGCATCGTTCAAAAAATACATGGAGGAGGGCAAGTGATGAAGAATAAAACAATATTTATTCCGATAGTAGTATCTGTTCTTGTTATGCTATCTGTTATGTTTATGATAGATAGCAGACCTGACAGGCATATTGCTTTGGAAGATTCTGGGCGAAAAGCAGATACGGTTTCTATACGAACGAAGGTCATAGATTCATTGTTCAATCAGTTCTCCCTGCTGAATAATCTGCAGGTGCTGAAAGACGATTCAGATGATGAATTGTTTACAGTAACCGTCAAAAATCTGAATTCACCCAATGATTTGCTGAGTAAGGACTGGAAGAGTAGTGGATTGCTGGAAGCCTCGCTGGAAAAAGAAGGGTTTCAGGTTGAGGTTACGGAGCAAAAACCCTATGATGTGAAGATTCGAATGAAGCAGAAAGAAGAATTTGTGGTCATACCGGCCGGTGTTTTGTTTACCCTGCTTTATCCAAAAAAATAATGACGATGCGTGCATTGAAGAAATTATCCGGATTAGATAAGAATAAGCTGAAGGCCCTGCAGTTGGAAGTGAACTCGCTTCGACCTGGTTTTCTGGATGATAAAACGCTGGCAGAATGGCTTTCGCTTACCATAAAGGAGCGGGAGATGAAGATTCATGTGCGCCTCAGTATGGCAAGGCTTTCCGCTACAGAAATGGAAGGTATTTACCAGCGGATATCTCCGTGGTGGGAACCTTACCGCAAGGGGGTCATGGCTGTTTTGCTTTTGGCTGGTATTTATCTGATGGTACAGGTTGCCGGATTTAAGCTGGCAGAACGGGTATATCTCACGGATCTTTCTTATGAGCTGGCTTATTCGGATGGCACCTCAGATACGTATGATCTTTTTGACAGGAATACTATGATTCTGCGTACATCCGGAGAGGACTCGGTTTATCTTCAGGAAGACCAACTGATGGGGTGGCTTACCGGTGCTGCACGTACGGCTGTGTATGACAGGTTTTTCTGGACAGAAGACGAAGAGTTATCGGATCAGATGAAACGATTCTTTTCATCATTTGAGGGGAAACCTGATCCAATTAGAAAGTTGCAGGGATATTCCCTGGAGCCTGTACAGATATACAAGGCAGTAGAAGGATATTTGGGAAGAACAGATGGCAGGATGGATATTGATTTGCCTGAGAATTACCGGAGTACGCATTTGCCGTTTTATGAAGCGCATGATGCGGCTCTTATGATACGTTCATTTTTTTGTACCATTCGGGAAGGGGAGGTGTTTAAAAATCTCAAGATAGATTTTAATGATCAGGGCCTGCAGGCGGTCCGCCCTGTTTACTATCCACCGAGGAATGTATGGGAGCAGCAGAAACTTATCTGGAATAGTGAGCCAACCATTCTTGTGCCTATTTTTAGGGTGCTGGATGCTAATGGTACGATCGGTAAACAGTATATAATTCCCTTAGCCGATTCGATTGCACGGCAAACCAATTAAAGATATTCAAATGCGATTCCAGCTGTTTCCTGTTCTTTTTTTGTTAATCGTACAGTCGTTATCAGGACAGGTCCGAACGGGTAGGTTACCCATTACAGCCAGTACCTATACTGTACAGTACACTATTCAGCAAAAACTGGTGAATGGTAAGCGGGAAACGACGTATCGGTTAGAAAAAAAAGGAAATGCATCCGGGCCTCAGTTGTTAAAATGGGAAGTTCCTGTGTTGCGGAATGGACAAAAACTGGATTTTCCCATAGTAATGGAAATACAGGCAGGAAGCCAGGTGCAGGTAGTGGAGCGAAAACTGATTCCGGGCGATCAGCTGCTGGCAGAAGTCGGCGATAAGGAGATTCAACCCGTTCCTATTGTGTTGCCGGGGTTGCAGGATTTTAAAGCGAGGCTGGATCATCAGGGAGACTATATTCTTCAGGGTGAGGAGATCCGTTTATATGTAGAAAAAGCGAAAGAGTTTGAACAGATCGAGTGGGTCTGGTCTAACGGCGACAAAGGCGAAAGCATAAAGGTTACGGCAGATCGTAAGCAGCTATACAGTGTATTTGGTCGTTATCGGGGAACGAGTTTCAAAACACAGGTTCACTCGGTTGCTGTGGATGTAAAAAGAGCTAAAGATCTGGTAGACTTTGAGATCACAGGACCCATTGCTCCGGTGGATGATACAGCATCGGTACGGTTATCCCTGCAGGTAAAACGGAACGTTTTTGGGGAGGATATCCGCTGGAAATGGATGGATGAACAGGGACGTCAGCTACAGAGTAACGGAGAGAATTGCACGATAACGGGCAATCCTTTATTAATAACCGGTAAGGTTACTGTTTGTCCGATTGCAGATGCACGGGCATTTGGCTGTGCCACGTTTCAGATTCCGGTACGGCAGCTACCCGGTCCTTCACCATTTACTGTGCAGCATCCAACTACATTGTACACCGATGAACCTGCGTTGTTAAAAGTTGTACCGTCAGTACGCCATTCTCAGTTGAAATGGACCTGGGTTGTGAATGGCCAGCAGCTGAAGAGCACGGCGGATTCTATTCGTGTACAGCCGCTCCCGGGGATGCGGATTGAGGTGTATCCAATGCTGAACAAGCGGGGAGGGCCTGCATTAGCCAAAACGATTCGTTTCAATAAAGTAGTGGTCAGAACCACGCTGCCCAGATCCATTAAGGGTACTCTTCAGTTCTGTGGTGTACCGGCCCTTACACAGGAGTACCAGATGCAGGGTGCTGTATTGGGGAGTGAATCCCGCCAGTGGGTTTTGTACGAAAACAATAAAGCCATTCTGCGGTTTACCGGAAATCGTTTCAGCCTTAAGCCGCAGCGATCAGCGGCCTATGTGGTGGCGCCGGACAATCGACCTGATTTGAAGTATTCCTTCCGTATTGACGTGGTGGAGCTTCCTGTGTTAAAACCTGCGATTTCGGGGCCTACTGAACGTTGTGCCGGGGAAGCATTTACGTTGGAGTTAAACGGTATTCCTTCGGATGATGCGTATCAGTGGCGCTGGTCACGTTCGTATGAGAAAGGATCCAGGGGGCTTGATAGTATTGGTGCCGGCATACGGGTAGACGAGTCTTTGCAGGTTTCTGCCCGTTATTATGTGCGGGTTAAATATAAGGGATGCACCTTGCCGGCTATAATAGCGCATCAGGTTACTATTCCGGATTTACCTGTTAAGCCTATTCCGGAATATACCTTTTTGAACAGGTCAAGGGATCGGATAAAACTGGAGGTAAGAGGGTACCAGGTTGGCAATAAGTACCAGTGGTCGAAAGATAATTTTGAAACGATATTGACTGATAAATCCCGGATTCCTTCTTATCGCCTGAAAAGTGGTTCTAATACCCTGTACGTGCGCTATACGGACCGCTGCGGACAATTGTCGAAGGTCAGTGAAATTTCAGTGAAGGGTCCGAAGCGTGATTATTTCTTTGTGAATGCTGGTCTGAATGGCCTGGAAGGTCCGGCCAATCGCTCAATTAAGCTTACGCTTGGCAATAGGTTCTGGTATGTTCGGGGGAAGGCTAGTCTGCCCGGACTGATCAGTAGTTTGTATCCAACGGAGTTGGGAGGTAACAGGTTAGAGATTTCCGATAACAGCAGGGTGCTAAATTATCCACCATCTACAGGAACCTATTATGAAGTAAATGGAAAGCAGCAGGTGGCGAGGATGGCCGTTACCACGGGTTTTCTGGCAGGTACGCGGGCGATCAGAGCCTATCTGGGCGGTGGATTTGGCAGAGCGGATCAGTTATGGGGGTTGGATGTAAAGGATTATGCGGGAGCGGATAAGGTAAAAAATTATTGGGCGATCAATCGGTCTTTATCTGCCATAGGTCCGGAAATAGAGGGAGGTTTGTTCCTGAAACTTGATCGGATCAATCTGATGGCCGGGGGCTCTGTGATTTATGATCGGCGGCTGGATAAACCATTTATGGAAGTCAGTATTGGAGTAGGATTTTCCACGAGATAATATTTGCAGACGAACATGAAAAGAACGTTATCTGTATCAGTACTTCTTTTGAGCATGGGTATTCTTTGGAATGGCTGTGAGGAGAAAGAACCTTTAAAAGGGGCTAGCAATAAAATTGTAATTACCACGAATGCAGTAAATAATATTTCTGCAGATTCAGCGCTGGGTGGCGGAACGATCACAGAAGATGGCGGAGATGTGATCCGGGAGCGGGGAATATGCTGGGATACAGCAAAAGCTCCGGTGATAGCAGATACCAGGGCATCCAGTGGTTCTGGCAAAGGGAGTTTTACGGTGCGTATGAGAAACCTGTTACCGAATACTACCTATTTTGTTCGGGCATATAGCATCAGTGAACAGGGGGAGGTGTATGGAAATGAACAGAGTTTCAAAACGCCCATTCAGCTACCGGGTGTAAGTACAGGAAACGTTACAGGCATAACAGGCATTAGTGCCACCGGAAGCGGATCTGTTGTAAGTACGGGAGGCGGTTCGATTACAGAAAGAGGCGTATGCTGGTCGGCTACGAATACCAATCCGCAATACAATGACAATCGCTCTGTTCTTACTGGGTCTGGTGTTGGTTCGTTTACCGTTCCTCTTACCAATCTGATGGCGAATACCACGTATTGGGTGAGAGCTTTTGCCCGTAATTCAGCAGGAACAGCCTATGGCACTGTTGTCTCTTTCCGAACCGGAGCACCTGCCGTTCCGGTAGTTGGTGCCGTTACGGTTTCATCGGTTACACGCAATAGTATAATCGCCACCTCTTCGATTACTGGTAATGGTGGTGCTATGTTAAGCCAGTATGGGTTTTGCATCAGCACATCTCCCACTATGAGTCCCCGCACCTGTTTTTGGGGAAGTGGCGACCTGATGGGTAATTTTACCCGGTCGATTACAGGACTACAGTCAAATACAACGTATTATATTCGGGCCTATGGCGTAAATGCTGCCGGTGAAGGTTCTTCTGCTGCTACCGTTTCGTTTACTACGCTGCCACCGGATCCGCCTACGGTTACAACCGCCTCTGCTTCTTCGCCAACCGCTTCCGCTTTTACAGCCGGAGGAACAGTAGTGGATGATGGTGGGGCACCTGTTACCGCCCGCGGTGTGGTATGGTCGGTTACATCTGCACCAGCCATTGGAAATGGAACGGTTGTGCCCAGTGGCAGTGGAACGGGTAATTTTGTGACACAACTGATCAATCTTCCGTCTAACAGAACCATCTTCTATCGGGCCTATGCACAGAATGCAGGGGGCATCATAGGTTATGGAATGGAGCGTACAGCGAATACCCGACTGGACATTCCGATACTATCCACACCGGCTATTAATGCCAATGTAGCCTGCTGCTATCTCAGCTTTACCTGGCAGGCTGTTTCCGGTGCTACTTCTTATGAGCTACAGCTGAGCAGGGATGCTAATTTTGCATTAACAACCTCCACTATGTCCGTTTGCGGCTCATCCTCCTATCCCTCGACTACCCGTGTGAATGTTCACACTACAGCGGTTGCCAATGCCTGTCTGAACGCACCATCTTCCAGTGGGAATGGCATCTGGTACTGGCGGGTACGGGCGCTTTCCACTTCCAACAGTGGCGACTGGTCAGCTGTCCGTTACTTTAACTACCGCTGGTGACAGTCATCCAATCAGGTTAGTGTTTTCCATTCAGCAGTTCATTCAATTGCTGAATGGTATTCCAGGAAGGTCTGGCCAGATAAATTCCGGTTGACTGTTCTTTTCTGACGCCGCGGACAAACAGGTAGCATACACCGCCGAAATGTTTTTCGTAATCGAAATCCGGCATACGTTGCGACAAATACTTCACGGCAGCTACGGTATAGATGTGGTATTGCAGGTGATAGTTGTTCTCATTCATCGCTTCCTGCATCTGGTTTCGTTCATAATCGGATGTTTTTTCACCGAGATAATTCGATTTCCAGTCGAGCAGATAAAACTTCCCTCCGTGCCGGAAGAACAGGTCGATTTTTCCGGTCATTAGTCCCTGCATTTCTTCTCTTCCTCTCACGAACAGCGGTGCATCTGAAGTGCCAAGTGCTTCCAGAAGGGCAGGCTGCATATTGATCAGCGGAAAATCAAACTCCAGTTCCGTCAGCCGGTCTTCATTTGCAATCTGGTTGAGCCTAAAGCCACCATCCAGCGGAAGCGTAACGCCCAGCACTTCACTGACGAATTTTTCCAGATTGCTCAGGAAATCCGCAGGTTTACCGGGAGACAGGCGGAGTACTGCTTTTTGAACAACCTCCGCCCAATGCCGATTATCGGTGAACGAAATGTTTTCAAAAATATAGTGCAGCAGATTTCCGGTTTGGGCACCTTTCCGAAGATCCCGGAATACAAAGCGGTCATAGGCTTCTTCCGACAGACCTTCATATCTGGGTGAAGGAACCGTGCTATGTTCCGGACTCAGGGACGTAAAGCTGGATTTTCGCCAGTTTTCCTGTGTGAGCGCGAAGGAGTTAGCCACAGCATAGGTACGTTGTGGCTGTTCTTCCACCATGCGTATGATGCCACCTGCTGCCTGAGGAATTTCCCAGATGCCGATGTGCGGCAATGCTGCAGGGTTTTCGTTTTTCACCTGTTCAATGGTCAGTCGGAAACAGGCGAGTGCTGATTTCGCCGGATCATTGTAATAGGTACTGGCCATCAGAAAGCACTGGTAACGGGCACGGGTGACTGCTACATATAAGAGTCGGCGGTTTTCCTGTTCGGTCTGTGTTTGATACCATCCTTTTTCATCATCAGTAGCAATGTCTTTATTCACCACCCGGTATTCTCCGGAGGCCGGATCCCGGTAACTGAAGCTTTTGGCCATTTTGGGTATGTCCGATGTCAAATCCAGATACGGTGCAATCACGATGTTGTACTCCAGTCCTTTAGATTTGTGGACAGTTACGATCTTCACAGCATTTTCATCCCGATCCAGCCGCTGCTGGTATTCATCTCCTTCCCGTACTTCACCATCGATGCCTTTTTTCAGCCACTGGATCTGGTGTTGCGGATCGTAGTTCTTTTTTTCTGCCATCTTGTGGATGATCTCCACCAGTTGCAGCACATTGGCTACCATACGTTCGGGATTGTCAAGCCCGGCATCGTAGAATTTTTCACTGAGGTTGAAATCCGAAAGAAATTGCCGCAGCATCACATATACGCCGTCTTTTTTCCAGACTTCCTGATACCCTCTGAATTGCTCGGTTAGTTCTTCTGCATGCAATCGTTGCACGGTTTCCGGGGAATAGCCGGCGATGCGGGTCAGCAGTGCCCGGTTAATGTTTCCTCTGGTGGGTTCATAAACTGCCATCAGGATGTAAGACAATTCGGTTGCTTCTATGGAGCGGAACAGTTTACTATCATCAATGGTTACACAGGCCACGCCCATGGACGACAGGATATTTTTTATGGCTTTGGCTTCATTGTTCTTGCGCACGAGTACCCCGATATCCGAAGGCTTTACCGGATTGCGTTCTCCATTCTTTTCGATTTCATATTCTCCGGAGAAGAGCAGGTTTCTTATCAGATCACGAAATCCTCTTCCGATCTCTTTTTTATTCTGGTGATTAGAGATCAGCAACGGCTGGGGTGGCACTCCGTTTCTCAGGAGTTGTCCTTTTGTGTTGTTGGCCGGTGATTCAACCGGAACATAGGTAATGGCATCAGCGGCCTGCTGGTAGTGGAAGGTATCGAAACCGGCTACCGGCAGGAAGAACTCGTTCATGGCCTTGATGAAGGCGGCTGAGGAACGGAAGTTCACATTCATGGTATGAATCGGCTGTACACGTACCTGCCTGCTGGCAAGGAAATAGGTGGCCATATCCGCTTTTCGCCAGCCGTAGATCGACTGCTTGGGATCCCCGATGAAGAAGAGGATGGCCGATGATCCGAAAAGCGTGTGAAAAATCTTGTACTGTTCCCTATCCGTATCCTGAAACTCATCGATGAACACAGCCTGGTATTTCAGGTTCAGTTCCCTTTTCAGCCGTTCCTGATTTTCAGCCTGGTCCAGTGCCTTACTTACCATCAGGATCATATCATCAAAGGTGATATCACCACTTTGCAGTTTTCCCTGTAGTAATTGACCGTTCACATAGCGGTAGGCATGAACGGCTATCTGGGCGATGAATCGTTTGAAATCGGTTTCAATCTGAGCCTGTAGATCAAGCATGCCGTTCACTTTGGTAATGAATGGTTCTCCAAAGCATTTTTTAGTGTATGCGGCATCTTTATTGGTAATAATAGCCTGAAAAAGAAGAGGAATGGATTCCTTGTCTGTCAGTTCTCCGTAAGCATTTTTTGCAAATTGGTTATTACCTGCGATCAGACCCGGCAAATCCGGAATGCTTTCCAATTCTGCCAGTAATTCATCGCGCAGAACATTTATCTGACGCTGCGTTTCTTCAAACCCATTTACTAACCTTTGAAGATAGGCATTGCTCAGAAAATCGACAGGCAGATCGTTCGGGACAGTCGGAATTTTCCCGCTCAGTCCGTCTTTGATCAGTTTAAGGACGTCTTCCCGTTTGAATCCATTCCCCAGCAGCTGTAAGAGGAGCTCTTCTTCCAGCGTAGTGATGTTTTTCCGCCAGTATTCATTGAACTGGTCTTCCACCATGATGCTGAAGGCATCCGGACTGATGGATTCTGCACGGAACAGCTGTTGTGTTTCAAACGAGTATTCGGTGAGTACTTTCTGACAGAAACTATGGATCGTGAGCACGGAGGTTTCATCCAGCAAGAGCTCTGCCTGTTTGAGTCGCTCCAGAATTACTTCCCTGCCTTCAATATCAATCTGCCCCTTCACGATGTCTCTGATCGTGTCGTCCTGTATGGTTTCTTCCCGGGCTACTTTCAGGCCGAGGCGGATAAAGGCGCGGACACGTAATTCCAGTTCGGCTACAGCGGCGCGGGTAAAGGTCACCATCAGGATCTTTCGGATCTCGATGTTTTTTTCTACGACCAGCCGCAGCACCATGATGGCGATGGAATAGGTTTTACCGGTTCCGGCACTGGCTTCGATGAGGTTACTATCTTCAAGAGTTACAGTTGTTGCGTTGAATGGCATGGTGTCAGGCGATTTTATTTTTTAAAGGGAATGGGCATTCGTTTCTGGATGGGTTCTATGATCTCTTTCACGTTTCTGTGCAATTCTTCAAACCTGTCTTCATCAAAGATTCCATCCGCAACAGCACGGTCCAGGTATTCGTTTTCAAAATCGAAATTCATTTCATTTTCTTTGGCATCTTCATACTGGTCAAAGAAATAATCCCATCCTCTTCCCAGCAGTTTGAAATTTTCTTTTGCCAGCACCGGCCAGAACGGGAAATAGCTCTGGTGCCCATTCTTGTAATATTCCAGCAGTTTTGCCAGTGTTTCCTGTGCATCTTCCGGAGTAATGCTTCCGTTTCGGATACGGGACGGCTGTATGCCTTTGGCCAGGAAGATGAAGTCTAGGGCTTGTCCGGATGCAATCAGGGCCAGATAGCGGATGTAATCGGCCAGTAAGGGAGGCATTCGGTTACCGGAATTACAGATGCTGATGAATCGGTTGCCATAGACGGGACCGATTTTTCCTCTGAGCATAGTATCACCCACGCTCATTTCGATATCAATCGCTGTGGCGGGCTGACCATTGATCACATTCCGGATCTGGTCGCGCAGATCCAGCGATCCCTGATAGGCGGCTTTTACAGCGGCTTTTCCCATGTTGTGCAGCGGAATGGCTGCTTTTGCCTTTTTTTGGTGAATGTATGTATCCACATCCTGTTCATCTGCCAGCATCAGGTCTTTCTGGACGGTAAATCGTTGGAGGTTATCCAGTTCGAAGATTTCCTGATCAGGCAGCAGGATGTCCTCAACACGGTAATACACATCCAGTTGTTTGTTCAGAAAGGTTTTAGCAGGGTTACGGAAAAAATCGGTAAGCTGATCGACTTCAACTATGGAAAAATCAAAGCTGCGGGGTGTCCAGGCAGGATCCTGACCGGCCATGCGTCCGCTTCTGTAGCGGTCTTCGCTGAGGTAGTTCTTCGGTCCATCCTGCACGAAATATTTTCGGCTAAAGCCGTGCAACGGGTGGAGTGTGATCCATTTTTTCCGCAGGGCATCGGTATCCATGTTCAGCCCTCTGGCTACGTAGTCAATGCATTCATCCACCAGGGAAGAAGGCGGAAGTTCGCTACCGTCTTTGGGGTCCCGGGCGATGTAGCTGATGTAGAGTTTATCTTCGGCAGACAGCAGGGTTTCAAGGAACAGGTGTTTGTCATTGTCCTTCACATTCCGGTCGCCGGGTTTGCGTTCTTTGCTGAGCAGGCTGAAGCTGAGCGGACTGTCTTTCCTTGGGAACTTGTCGAAGTTCATACCCAGCAGGGCAACTACTTTATAGGGGATGCTGCGCATGGGCACCATGGAGCAGAACGTGATGCCGGCACCGGCAAAGGCTGCGGCTCTGCTTTCCTGCTGCAGTTTATGCAGAAAGCTGTGTCGGAATACGTCAAAACTTACCTGTAGGTCATCTGCTCCCTGCAGTTCCATGAGTTGGTCGATCAGCTGGAGGAACGTGCCATAATCTTCGTCTTCTTCTTCACCGGAAGCGAATACGAGATCTTCCAGTACCTCTTTCAGATAGTCGGCCCAGCCCTGTATGGTGCGTGACTGTTCACGTTTTATGAGCTTGTCTTGCAGCTGCTGCAGGAAGTGCAGTAGATGAACGCGTTCAATGGCGCCACTCCCTTCGGCAGTATCCATTGGGATCAGTGTTTCCCTGCCTTCATCGTACGTTTCCTCTCCGCTCATACAGATGCCGTAGAGGATCTTCTTCAGGCCATAGTTCCAGCTAACGTAGCGAGTTTCGTCTTCCTCCCGTCCATTCATATGGTAGCGGATGCCTGCCTGCCGAACCGCTGTTCGGATCTCCTGCAGATCTTCGATCTGAAACCGGCGGCGGATATAGGGGGAATCGAGCAGTCCCAGTACTTCTTCCGCTTTGAAGAACTGTGCATCCAGCTGAAGGATTTCCTGAAGGGCCGTGAACAGATTGTTCTCCGCGGTGATGGTCTCGTCAGCAATGGTGAATGGAAACCGGTAGGGGGCGTGTTTAAATACGGCTTTGATATAGGGAGCGTACAGATCGATATCGGTTACCAGCACCAGTATATCTCTGGGGGATGGTTTTTGGGCCGACCGGTCCACCAGATCCACCAGATAGTTGTACAGTGTTTCTACTTCTCGAACGGGTGTGTAACAGCCGTTCAGCGTAATGGAACCGTCATTCAGATCTGCTTCATATACAGGTGCACGTTCTTCCATGCTTTTATTCTGGTGAATATCCGACTGAATTTTGGCCAGCAGTTTTTGTGGCTCTACAGCCGGATGGCTCTGGAGCACTTCGTAGTTATTCACGAAATCATCCTGTTCGAGCAGCAGCTGGAAAGATTCTTTCGTGACCCGTCCGAGGTTGAGCAGGAGGTCATTACCGGCACGTATGTTGGTGGCTACGTTCCGGTTTTGGAGCCGGGCGATCTGTTTTTCTGATTTGTCTTCCAGCCAGTAATCTTCCGGCGCGGGATTGATCAGGTAAAAATGCATCTTCATGAACGCTGCCATGGCATGGAAGATGCGCAGGTAATAGGGGGTGATCACCGCGATGCCAAAAAAGTGAAGGGCCGGGAATCGCTCCAGGAGGTGGTTTCGGGCAGTATCGTC
>CANHUD010000032.1 GCA_947463665.1 Sphingobacteriales bacterium | reverse complement strand
TGGACTGATGCGGGTACGCTGCCTGCACATGAACGATGCTCATATCTACTGCAGCCGCGATCAGTTTGCACAGGAATTTAGGGCAGTGAACGATATGTACCTGAAGTACTTTAAGATTTTCGAAATCGATAAATACGTCATGCGCCTGAGCCTTCACGATCCGGCCAAACTCGGTCAGAAATACATAAATGAACCCGAACTGTGGCTGGAAACGGAAGCAATGGTAAGAAACGTACTTGTTGAATCAGGTATCCCGTTTGTGGAAGTGCCCGACGAAGGGGCGTTCTACGGTCCCAAAATTGATGTGCAGATCTGGAGTGCCATTGGTCGTGAATTCACCCTGGCCACCAACCAGGTGGATTTTGCTCAGGGACGTCGCTTTAATCTGACCTTCACCAACAAAGAAAATCAGCCGGAAACACCACTCATCATCCACAGAGCTCCATTGGGTACGCATGAGCGCTTCATCGGTTTCCTGCTGGAACATTACGCGGGCAAATTCCCGCTATGGCTGGCACCGGTTCAGGTGAAAGTCCTCCCAATTAGCGAAAAATTCCAGCCGTACGCTGCAAAAGTGGTAGATGAACTGAAAAAAGCAGATATTCGCGCTGAACTTGACGACAGGAATGAGAAGATTGGGAAGAAAATCCGTGATACAGAACTCATGAAAGTGCCGTACATGTTCGTAATCGGAGAAAAAGAAGTAAACGAGGGACTGGTTTCCATACGAAAACAGGGAATAGGAGATGTGGGCACACTACCAGTTTCTGAAATAGTTCGTAACTTGTGTACTGAAATAAAAGAACGGCAGTAACCTTTCATTCAAATCAAATCCATGGCTTTTCCCTGCAGCCTGCCGACTGTATACTAGCCCAAATGTCTATGTCATTATCAAACAGACCGCTCAACAGACCAGGTCCGGGAGGACGGGGACGATTCATGCCGCGCAAAGAAGCGGAACATAGAATCAATCATTTTATCAGGGTTCCACAGGTCAGACTGGTTGGTGACAACGTGGAAGTGGGTATCTACTCGGTACAGGATGCCATGCGCATCGCCCAGCAGCAACAATTGGATCTCGTGGAAATCTCCCCAACAGCTGATCCTCCTGTTTGTAAAATCATAGATTATAACAAATTCCTCTACGATAAGAAGAAGAAGGAAAAAGAGATGAAGGCAAAAAGTAAATCTGCCGAACTAAAGGAGATTCGCTTTACGCCAGGTACGGATGATCATGATTTTGACTTTAAAGCAAAACATGCAGAAAAATTCCTGAAAGATGGGAATAAAGTAAAGGCCTACGTCCAGTTCAAAGGACGTGCCATTATGTTCAAAGAGCGCGGTGAACTGGTGTTGCTCAAATTTGCAGAACGTCTTGCAGAGGTGGGGCAACCAGAAGGATTACCAAAACTTGAAGGGAAACGAATGCTTATGGTATTTGCACCTAAAGGGCAGAAGAAGAAACCAACTACAGGTAGTACTACCCCCTGATAAATCTCCCCGATATCTTTTATAAAAGGCAGAAGTTATTTCTGCCTTTTATTTTATTGAGTATGCCTAAATCTTCTTGTTTTTCCATCTGCCACTTCGCATATACCAAAATGATGGTATTAGCATCGCCGTCCAGTAGATCCACTCTGAAGCCCATCCCCATGCTATAGACAGTTGTAGTTTCTCCATTACAACAAATACATATACGGAATAGAGTGTTACACAGAATAGTTCAATACTCAGGTTTACTTTGGTATTGCCCGTACCAACCACTGCATTGAGCCAGATGACAGAGATGGATGTGAGTACCAGGGCGATAGATACTACCCGAAGAACAGGCACTCCGGCATCAATAAAACCTTGCTCCCTGCCAAACATTCCTATCACCTGCTCCGGAAATAAATTAAGGAACAAGGCTACCAGCAACGCTATTCCCGTACTGATCTGCATGATCATCCAAACCAGTTTCTGTACTTCATCCTGCCGTTTCTGACCAATAATATTACTGACCATCGTACTGCTGGTGGCGGCAAAAGCCCAGGTGAATACACCAAAAAATCCAAATATGTTCCGCATGGTGTTGGAAATGGCCAGATCAAATGGTCCACCCGCATTTCTTTCAACCAGAATAAAAAAGAACTCCCAGCTCACTATGCTGATCCCGTACTGAAAAATTAAGGGTAACGACTGAACTAAAATCAGTCTGGAAGTAGCAGGATTAAACGTCATCTGCTGCCGGAAATGAAAACGCTTAGAAAGGCCTCTCCATCTGATAACGCCCAACACCACAAACATGCCAATGGCTTCAGCTATTACGGATGCGTAGGCCGCTCCATTGAATCCCAAAGCCGGCATGCCCAATTTGCCAAAAATTAACCCGTAATCAA
Organism: Sphingobacteriales bacterium; assembly: GCA_947463665.1. Classification (GTDB taxonomy): domain Bacteria; phylum Bacteroidota; class Bacteroidia; order Chitinophagales; family Chitinophagaceae; genus Pollutibacter. The sequence continues at coordinate 12,288 of CANHUD010000032.1, read as the reverse complement.
GTACGATATTCGCAATCGTTTCTGCAAGAGTGCCGATTATAAGAAAACGACTCTGGTTGGTGCCAACCAGCAGCGCATTTCTCATCTGATAAATATAAAGGAAGGGAAGCCCCCATATCCGAATGCTGAGAAATGAAACTACCCGTTCGATATTTTCGGGATCGTGCAACACATTCCGAAAAATCATAGGAGATAAAAAAAGGGTGATCAGAATGCCTACCATAGAAATCACCAGTGCAATCCGAACCCCCTGAGAAAACAGATCACCTATTTTTTCCGGCTGGTTCTCGCCTGCCCGCCTGGCAATCAATGCCTGCAAACCATTGTTAAGTCCGTAACCTACTGCCCCGAACACCAGATAAAAAACACCGGATAACCCGGCAGCTCCCAACTCCTGTTTCCCCAACTGCCCGAGAAAAAGATTGTTCGTAATGTAATTGATCTGGGGAACCAAAATGGCAGCCGAAATCGGAAGCGACAACTGCAGGATGTGCTTCCTGGAAATATCCATCCTCAAGTCCGTAACCGATCCTGTTTCCATTACTGTTGCAAACCTACGCTTTGTGCCGGACAAATATTGTACTTTTACATTTCCTAATCGTTACTACGTGCAACCGCTTTACAGAATCAAGCCGGAAGGCGACCGAACAAACCTGTTTCTGAAATCTGCTCTTACCGTGGATATCAGCAGAAGCCATCTTGCCCTTATCGTAGTAGATACCGATCTGAATATTGTAGATTATCTGGATTATTACCCTCTGGAAGTTTCAACTCCGGAAAATTTCACCGCTTTAATCCGGGAGGTACTTTCTGAACACCCATACGCCGGTGAAAAATTTGCTTCCGTTCAGGTTATCTGTCATACGGATGATACAGTTTTATTGCCTGCCCGGTTTTTTAAACCGCAACACCGAAGAAAATGGCTGGAATGGCAGACCGGAGACCTGACAGGTCTTGTGGAAATGGAAGACCGGTTGGAACAAGAAGCTATTTACCTGCTCTATGCCCTTCCGGAATCCTTATACAACGTCCTTCAGAATATTTTTCCAGCGGCAGTATTCTGTCATGCACATTCAGCCATGTTACGGGCACAAACCCAACGTTCATTGCCTGATGGTTACTACATGGTCCTCTCTGTATATGCCGGTCTCTGGACCTGTTCTGCCTGGAAAAATGGAAATCTGGAACTGATTCGATCCTTTGATCGTACAACAGCGGACGATCTCTGTTTCCGGTTATTGGATGTATGCAAATCACTGAACTGGATGTCGGATCACACGAGTCTGGAAATCGGTGGCATGATCAACCGGAATGCGGCAGAGTTAACCCTGCTGAAAAGATTTTTTGCGCAGGTCAGTCTTACCGAAAGACCAGCAGATCTGCTTTATGATGATGGATTCTTTAATCATCCCGCTCATTTTTTTTCACCGCTCATACAACATACCTTATGCGGATCATAGGAGGTGAATGGGGGGGACGAAGGATCAGTCCACCCGCTAAAATGCCCTATACCCGACCTACAACAGATATTGCAAAGGAAGGATTATTTAATGTGATCCAGAACCAGCTCGATATCGAAGAATGTTCCACTCTGGACCTGTTTGGCGGCACCGGAAGTATCAGTTATGAACTGGCTTCCAGAGGTGCCAGACAACTCACCATCGTGGAAAAAGATCCGGCTATGTTTGAGTTTATCCGTAAAACTGCCACATCGCTGGGCATGCAGAATACTACATTTATCAAATCAGATGTATTCCGTTTCATCGCCCAGTGTACCGATAAATTCAACCTCATCTTTGCAGGCCCTCCCTATGCACTTACCAATATTGACGACCTGCCCAAACTCGTTTTTCAAAAAGAATTACTGCTCCCCGGTGGCTGGTTCATTTTAGAACATACGCCGAGAAACGACTATAAAACATTCACCGGATATCGCTCCGAACGAAAATACGGTACCACCATCTTTTCTATTTTTACAAGTCCAAAAGAATGAACTCAAAACAGGAAATCCGAAAAGCATTGCTCGCCAGGCGGATGGCACTCTCCATCAGCCAGCGGGAAAAAGCACAGGATCTCCTGATGATCAACCTGCAAAAAATCCCCCTTCCATTTCTTCAACTGGCACATGCCTACCAGCCTTTGCCGGAACGCCATGAACCGGATCCGGACCCACTGGTCCGCTGGTTGCAAATTGCTAACCCAACCCTTCAGTTAGCCGTTCCGCGCATGCTGGAAGAAAACGAACTGGCGCATATCATCGTTACAGAAGATACAATATGGGAGCGAAATGCCTGGGGAATACCGGAACCACTGGAAGGAGAAATAGCAATGCCTGCAGATATGGATCTGATCTTTGTTCCACTGCTGGGGTTTGATCTAAAAGGTAACCGTATTGGATATGGGAAAGGTTTCTACGACCGATTCCTGAAAGATACTCGCCCGGATGCCATCAAAATCGGTCTCTCTTTTCTGGGTCCGGTAGAGACTATTACGGCCGATCCCTGGGATATTCCACTGGATTATGTGATCACCCCTCATCAAAGCTATGCCTTTACCTGATTTTTTTCTGCGTTCCTTTCGCATCCTGCTGTTTCCCTTCGCCGTAGTTTACGGTGGCATACTGCATATACGAAACAAACTATTTGATCGTGGAACGATCAAATCTACGAGATTTAACCTGCCCATTATTAATGTGGGAAACCTATCCGTAGGCGGAACCGGTAAATCACCAATGGTGGAATATTTACTGGAAAGCTTAAAGCCGATGTACAAACTTGGAACCATCAGCCGAGGCTATAAAAGAAGAACAAAAGGTTATTTACTAGCCGATTCAGATAGTACATCTCTGGAACTGGGTGATGAACCCATGCAGTTCTTCCTTAAACATCCGGATGTGGCGGTAGCAGTAGGAGAGGAACGAATTGTTGCAGTACCACAATTGCTCTATGACCGTCCGGAAACACAGGTCATTGTGCTGGATGATGCGTTTCAGCACCGGGCTATAACCGCCGGTTTCAGCATCCTGCTTACGGCGTGGAATGATCTCTATACACGTGACTACTATCTTCCTACAGGTAATCTGCGCGACAATCCCTACAGTGCGGAAAGAGCCGATTGTATCGTAGTTACCAAATCCCCCCAAACACTTTCCAGCAAGCAGGCAGAGGAACTCATAAACGAATTAAATCCAAGTGCGCACCAGCCGGTATTTTTTACATCCATCCAATATGGTCAGCCGTATCATATTCTTTCTGGAACAAAAAAAAACATTTCCAGGGAAACAGAAGTACTCCTGGTTTGCGGAATCGCCAATCCTGAATCCCTTACAACCTTTCTGGAACAGCAGGCAGCTACCTACGAGGCAATGTTCTTCAGTGATCATCACATTTACACGATTGACGACCTGAAAGCCATTCGTGCCAAATTCAATGACCTGGAGTCGCCGGATAAAATCATACTTACAACAGAAAAAGATGCCGTCCGGCTGGTCAAATTCAAAAAAGAACTACCAGAGTTGCCCATTTTTGTTCAACCGATCACCACCACTTTCCTCTTTGAGAAAGAACCTGCATTCCGCTCTTTAATCGTTACCTTCATAGAAGATTTTTACAACGAAAAATCCAATAACCATGGGGCGGAAAAATAAATCAGAGAAAAAAACGAAGCGTAAAAATAGCTCCGGAAAAAAACTGGTGGGAAGATTGGATATAACTCGTTCAGGTATGGGTTTCGTGATTGTTGAAAATCTCCAGCAGGATGTTCTCATCCGCCCATCGAATCTGAACCGCGCATTTCACGGAGATACGGTGGAAGTAATGGTTATGCATGAAGGTGCCGGAAGATCTGAAGGAATAATTACCGCAGTCAAAGAGCGGAAACAAACCGAGTTCATCGGTGTACTGGAAGTGAATCAGGAATACGCTTTCTTCCTTCCGGAATCATCCCGGAAAATACCTGACTTTTTCGTTCCATCCTCTGCATTCAATGGTGCCAGGGATGGTGATAGGGTAGTGGTGAAAATGGTTGAATGGAGGGAAAAAGATAAAAATCCCAGAGGACAGGTCATCTCTGTTCTGAATGAAAAAGACACGAACGACATGGCGATGAAGGAGATCCTGGTGGAAAACGGATTTCCTCTGGAGTTTAGCGATGATGCCATGGAAGAGGCCCTCCGTCAACCGGATAGTATAACCGAATCGGAGATAGAAACCAGAAAGGATATGCGCAACATTCTGACGTTCACCATCGATCCGGTGGATGCACGGGATTTTGACGACGCCTTGAGTTTCCGTAACCTGAAAAATGGTATTTATGAAATAGGTGTCCATATCGCCGATGTGAGTCACTATCTCCCGGAAAACTCTCCGCTTGATACAGAAGCTTATGAGCGTGCTACTTCGGTTTATCTGCCCGACAGAGTACTGCCGATGTTGCCGGAACGCATCTCCAATGAACTTTGCTCCCTGCGGCCTCATGAAGATAAGCTGACGTTCTCCTGTGTTTTTCAGATCACTGCAAACGGAGATGTAAAACAATACTGGTCAGGACGAACCGTCATTCATTCCAATCACAGGTTCACGTATGAAGAGGTTCAGGAGATCATCGAAAAAGAAGAGGGTCTTTACCAGCAGGAGATCAGCATCCTCAACGATCTGGCTCAAACTTTCCGGAAAAAAAGATTTCAGCAGGGAGCCATCAATTTCTCCACCCAGGAAGTACGTTTCAGACTGGACGAAGAGGGTAAGCCTATCGGTATTATCATAAAAGAAAGCAAAGAGGCACATCAGCTCATTGAAGAATTCATGCTCCTGGCAAACCGCACCATTGCTGAACAGGTTTCCAAAATCATCGTCAATAAAAAATCGGTTCCTTTCCCTTACCGGGTTCATGACCAGCCGGATGCCGAAAAACTTCAGCCCTTCATGGCATTTGCTCGAAAATTCGGTTACACGTTCAATGTACAGTCGCCGGAAGGCATTGCCAGTTCTTTCAACGAGATGCTTAAAAATGTTTCCGGTAAACCAGAACAGCATGTACTTGAACAACTGGGTATCCGGACCATGGCCAAAGCCGTATACACTATTGAAAATATCGGACACTACGGATTGTCCTTTGAGCATTATTGTCACTTTACCTCGCCGATACGACGCTATCCGGATATTTTAGTTCACCGGATCCTGGCCTCCTGCCTGTCTGGTAAACCGGTTGTAGATAAGAAGCTGGACGATAAATGCCGGCACTGCAGCGAGCGGGAGCGGGCTGCTATGGAATCAGAACGGGCCGCCAGCAAATACAAGCAGGTAGAGTATATGAAACAATTCCTGGGAGATGAATTCGATGCGGTCATCAGTGGAGTAGCCAGTTTTGGCTTCTGGGCAGAAACTGTAGAGCATAAATGTGAAGGTCTGGTAAGCGTCCAGAGTTTACTAGACTATGACGATTTTCGCCATATGGAAACCGATTATGCGCTCGTGGGAAGAAGAAGCGGAAGAAGTTTTCGCATGGGAGATAAGGTCAGAATAAAGCTGGTATCTGCAAACCTTGCCAAACGTCAGCTCGATTACGAATGGGTCTTACAGGTGGATGAGGATGAGCCCAACACCTCCCGAAAGTCTGGAAAAACCAAGAAGAAGAAATAAGAATTGCGTATTTTTCCACCCAAGTTTATCCGGTATGCATGCATTCACAGAGCTCGTAGAACTTTTCGAAATACATTTTGCCAAAAGACATTTCCCGGAACAACCGTCAACGCTCTATGATCCGGCAGAATATATACTCCGATTAGGAGGCAAACGCATCCGTCCGGTCCTTTGCCTGATGGGAAATGAACTTTTTGATGACATTACTCAGGATGCCTATCATGTTGCATCTGCGGTGGAATTGTTTCATAATTTCTCCCTCATACATGATGACATTATGGACAAGGCGCCACTTCGCAGAGGCAAACCAACGGTTCATGCGCTTCATGGAGAACCTACGGCCTTACTGGCCGGCGATGTGACGCTGGTGGCGGCCTATCTGGAACTCACAAAAGTGGTGAGGCATTCCAAAAAAATAATGCAGCTGTTCAGCAAAACAGCGATGGAAGTTTGTGAGGGACAGCAGCTCGATATGGATTTTGAAAAACTGCAGGATCTGACTCTTGAGCAGTACATCCATATGATCAGCCTGAAAACGTCCGTGCTTCTTGCCGCCAGTCTCCGGTTAGGCGCTATACTGGGCGGTGCAGGAGAAGGCAATCAGCAGCACCTCTATGAGTTTGGAAGGAAACTTGGCATTGCTTTTCAGATACAGGACGATTATCTGGATGCGTTCGGAGATCCTGAAAAATTCGGGAAACAGGTTGGGGGAGATATCCTGGCAAATAAAAAAACGTTCCTCATGATCCATGCGCTGCAGGAAGCCAGTGCTTCTGACAGAACGAAATTACAATCATTGCTCTCTTCCAATCCCCCGGATAAAGTAGAACAGGTGTTGGGCATTTTTAGGAACTGCGGTGTGGATGCATGGGCCCGGGAACTGAAAGACCAGTACCTGGAAGGCGCATTAAACCATCTGGAGGATATTGCGGTAATCAGCACCCGAAAGAAACCCTTATTTCAACTTGCTCATTATCTTATTGAGCGCGACAAATAAAGACCCTGATACATGAAGGCTTCAACATCTGTTTTTCGTAAGAAATCTCTCACTCTTATTCAGGAAGAAGCGGCAAAAGGAGAGAACGACAGCCATGGCACAAGTGGCATGAAAAAAGTATTAACCGTTCGTGACCTTACGTTTATGGGAGTTGCCGCTGTAATTGGTGCGGGTATATTCTCCACGATCGGAAATGCAGCCTATAACGGAGGACCGGGTGTGATCTTCCTTTTTCTTATTACAGCTGTAACCTGTGGTTTTACTGCGCTTTGCTACGCAGAATTCGCCTCTCGGGTTCCTGTTTCCGGAAGTGCCTACACGTACTCTTATGTAACTTTCGGAGAAGTGGTGGCGTGGATCATCGGATGGGCACTGATTCTGGAATATGCCATCGGAAACATTGTAGTGGCTATTTCCTGGAGCGCTTATTTCAATAATATTCTAAAAGCCTTTGGCGTCCATCTGCCGGAATGGCTGACCATCGGTTATCAGACAGCAAAGGCTCAGTATGAGACGGCACTGGCTGCCGGTGAATCTGTGCAGGAACTGGCTTACAGCAAAGCCCCAATTGTAGCCGGCCTCCACATCGTAGTAAACCTTCCCGGTTTTCTGATCGTTTGTTTCATCACGCTTTTAGCTTACATCGGCATACATGAAAGCAAACGTTCCGCCAATTTTATGGTGATGCTCAAACTGGCTGTTCTGGCGGTCATCGCCATTGTAGGATTCTGGTATATTTTCACGGAAGGCACCACTTCTAACTGGACTCCATTCTTCCCCAATCAGATGGAAGGAGTATTAAAAGGCGTTTCTGCCGTATTCTTCGCCTATATCGGCTTTGATGCCGTATCCACCACTGCGGAAGAATGTGCCAACCCCAAGCGGGATCTGCCCAGGGGCATGATCTACTCACTGATTATTTGCACGGTTATTTATGTCATCATTGCGCTGGTAATAACCGGAATGGTTAATTATTCAGAGTTCAAAGGCGTAACGGATCCGCTGGCTTATGTGTTCGATAAAATCAATATGCAGCAGTTAGGATTTGTGATTTCCGTAAGTGCTGTTGTGGCCGCCACCAGTGTGTTACTGGTATTCCAGTTAGGTCAGCCCCGTATATGGATGGCTATGAGCCGGGATGGTCTGTTGCCACCCGCATTCAGCCGCATTTCTCCGAGGTTCCGGACCCCGGGGTTCGCTACCATCATCTCCGGCTTACTGGTAGGAGGACTGGTTCTTTTTGTGGATGATCTGCTGATGACCGATCTTACCAGTATTGGTACCCTGTTTGCATTTGCCCTGGTGAGTTTCGGGGTGCTGCTTCTCCCTTTCAGGAAAAAGGAACCGGGAAAATTTCATCTCCCCTATATCAATGGGAAATGGATCGTTCCTGCCATTTTTATGTTGATCGTTTTTTTAATGCAGGAAAGGCTATTGGCCGCCTTCCGGAACATCAGTGAAGAATCGTACCAGGAATGGTTATTTCTTATTTTTATGCTGCTTACTGCGTTTATAAGCATACTCACATTCCTGCGCAACTATTCACTTATTCCGGTGTTAGGTGTATTGTGCTGTATGTATCTCATGATCGAGATTCCTGCAAAAAGCTGGATGGTCTTTTTCGGCTGGATGGGTCTGGGTCTGCTGGTATACAGTTTATACGGAAGACGAAAAAGTAAACTGGCCACAATCAACGAAAATGAAGTTTCAGCAGGGAGATAAAGTTGTTCTGGTTCATTCTGGTGAAGAAGGAGAAATTATTGATTTCCTGAACAAGGAAATGGCACTCGTAGATGTAAACGGTGTTCGGTTTCCTGTGTATATGGATCAAATGGATTTTCCTTATTTCAAGCAGTTTACAGCGAAAAAAGCACAACCGGCTAGTGTTCAAAAAACGTACGTAGACCAGCTGAAACCAGAGAAAAAACAGGCGCAACAGGCATCAGCCTTTCGTTTAGAACCCGGGGTCTGGCTGTCATTTCTTCCGGTTTATGATAAAGATGTGTTTGACGATGATATTGTGGAGTATTTCAGATTGTATCTGGTTAACCAGCTGAGTACCGCTTTTACATTTACCTACTGGCTCAGACTTGCCGGTAATGTTGACTTTGAATTAAAGAATGAACTATCACCGGGAGGAGATTTCTACCTGCATGATCTGGAATTTGAAAAATTAAACGATGCGCCTCGTTTCGATTTTGAATTCTCGCTAAAAGTTCCGGATAAAAAGAAGGCAACACATCTGGAAGCGGGCATTAAAGTAAAAGCGAAACAGATTTTTCAACGGCTGGAGGAGATTCGACTTAAACAGGAAGCACATTTCTCTTTTCAGCTTTTTGATACCTATCCGGATAAACCGGAAGAAGAATCCATGGATTTATCCGGCCTGGCCAATGCAGGATATCGTATTTATGGAGAAGGGAAAATTCATAGACAAAATCTTAGCCATGCACGCTCTGTGGTGGACCTTCATATTGAAAAGATTACCGATAACTGGTCGCATCTTTCCAATAAACAGATTCTCGATCTTCAATTGAAGGAATTTGAAAAATTCTATGAACTGGCTCTTTTACATCATCTTGATCGAATGATCATCATTCATGGAATAGGAAAGGGACGCCTTAGGGAGGATCTGCATGATATACTGCGACACAAAAAAGAGGTTAAATCTTTTGTGAACCAATACCACGCCCAATTCGGTTTTGGGGCCACCGAGATCTGGTTTAAATAAAAAAATACTGCAAATACTGTAAGCCGGATCCTGTACTCCAATGGAGTGACCATCATTTATCTGCTCCGTCAGTTACCCGAAGGAGTCAATCTGCCTACCCTGTAGCGTCATCTTTTCAGATGTCGGGCGAGCAACCCTCAACCACTACTATACATGGCATTTCAGCACCCAAGGTTTACCCATCGAAGTTGTTACCAACTGCGATCGTGGGCTCTTACCCCACGTTTTCACCATCACCGTTACCGGCTGTAATTTTCTGTGGCACTATCTGTTTCCTTTTCAGGAACCCGGCTATTCACCGGTGAGCCGCTCTAAGCTGTCCGGACTTTCCTCGGTTTACACCGCGATGATCCGTATTTGCAGTATGTAAAACTACAATAAAAAACCGGCTACCCGAAAGGTGCCGGTTCCAAAAACAAACCAACAGTGTTCAACAACAGCGTTTACATGAATTCTTTTTGAAACTGATCCTGTATTTCAAGATCCGCCGAGGCTGCATCTCCAGTGTACGGTAGATTGCTTAGTCGAAAGGATCTATCAACGCTTACATCGCTTTGGCAGGAGTTATTCTTCCAGTTTTGATGCAACGCTTCCAGGAAAAATTGAATGTGTATCTGATCATCCGCTTCCAAAACAGATGAAACACTCAGAGGTTTTAGCAATTCTTGTTGTCCGTCCATTAACTGAATTGTAATCTCTATATCTGATGGAATTAATCGCGTTGGATCCGGCATAGATAGCTGAATCTGTCTGGCCATATTTGCAGTGTGTCTACAACAGGAATCCTGAACAGCTGCTGCTCTTACTGCTATAGGGAAATTTATCAGCATTAAAGCCAAAAGTAAAAGAAGCGCTTTAAACATTCGCTTCATAATGGACGGGACCGATTTCGAGTGAACCAATTCTAGTATCATAATTTTTTTATTACCAAAAATCAAAGGTCAGGGAATTTAGCTACTATGCAATACATAATACCATGCATGGCTTTATTCTGTGATGAATGGCAATCGTTCGTTGAGAAGGGAAAGCAGGTAAAAAAAGAGTCTGCACGTTTCTGATCCTGCTGTTGCAAAGGTAACACAAGTGCTAGCCATTTCAACGCACTAAATGGTTAATAAATTGATAAATTCAAAATTATGAATCCTAAATAGGCCCTACTATTGAATATTTTCGATTTACACCCATTTATTTAGATATTATTTAAAGTGGCAAAAAGGTTAAAACACAAAAAAACCGGTCATATTGACCGGTTTTGAATATAGTTGGTATAAAGATTAAATCAGATCAAGCGCTTTAGCGAGAAAAGTAACCAAAGGAACAACTGTTAAGGAAGTCATGGATGGCAGAAATAAATATACACCAATCGCCAATCCAATAGAGGCAATGAAGAGAAGCCAGTATAAACCTTTTGATTTGGTAGTTTCCATGTATCTGTAATTTTGCACAAATATAGGGCATGCACTTCATTTCAGAAGAAAACTTCTAAATGTGTATTTTATACACGTGCTTTCTTATTTTTACATTTCAAACTGTTTATGAATGACTGTACGATTGCTGATTCGTTTTACCACACATCCCGGACAATCTTTACATGTAACAGGTTCCCTGCCTGAACTTGGTTTGTGGTCAGCAGAGAACAGCAAACCAATGAAGTATCTGAACGAATATTTCTGGATGGTTGAATTTGAAGTGATTGACAAAGATATAGCTTCTTTTTCCTATGCTTATCTGCTTAAAAACGAGCATGGGGCTACGATTATGGAATGGGGGAGAGACAGAGTGGTGGAAATAGCCAGAATCCCCGGAAAAACAGTTGAGTGCATCGACACATGGAACCATGCAGGATCTGTTGAAAACGCCTTTTATTCAGCCCCTTTTCAAAAAGTGTTTTTCTCCGAAGTGCTGGCTCCGGCATTCAAACCGCTTTCGTACCGGCAAAGTACACACCAGTTTCAGGTAAAAGCACCTCTTGTTGGAAAAGGACAAGTGGTTTGTCTTTTAGGTAATCTGCCGGAATTAGGGAACTGGGATACAACGAAGGCGCTGCTTCTGAATAAAAATGATAACTGGTGGACGATCCGTGTTCAGATTCCGGAGGGTATTCCTTCTATTGAGTATAAATATGGCTTGTACGACCAACAGAAAGATAAATTTCTGGAATACGAAGGAGGCGCTAATCGCAGTATAATCAATTCGGCTGACAAATCTGTCTACCAGGTGCTTCGGGATGGGTTTATCCGACTGGATAATTCATGGTGGAAGGGCTGCGGAGTAACGATTCCGGTCTTTAGTCTTCGATCCGCACAGAGTGCCGGAGTGGGAGAGTTCAACGATCTACTGCTACTGGTAGACTGGGTTAAGAAGCTGGGTATAAAACTCATCCAGATTCTTCCGGTAAATGATACCACCTCCACCCATACCTGGATGGATTCATACCCGTATTCAGCCATTTCCGCTTTTGCCCTCCATCCAATTTACCTGAATCTTGAATCAATGACCGGCGGCCGGTTTCAAGAAATACTTAGCCCTTCTCAACTCAAAAGGCAGGAATTAAACAGTCTGCCAAACGTGGATTATGAGGGAGTCATGAACTTTAAACTGCAGCTGCTTGAAAAGCTATTCGTAGTTATGAAGGAGGAGACATTCTCCTCAGAAGAGTATAGAAGTTTTTTTGCTGATAACCAGGACTGGCTGATTCCGTATGCCGCTTTCTGTTTTCTCCGTGATAAATACAAGTCGGCAGATTTTCAACAATGGGAAAACTATTCTTCCTATCATCCGGATAAAATCAAAGAACTTTCAGCACCCACACAAAAGCATTATGATAAAATTGCATTTCATTACTTTCTTCAGTACCATCTGCATGTTCAACTAAAGAAAGCACATGATTATGCTAACCAAAATGGTATTATCGTAAAAGG
>CANHUD010000031.1 GCA_947463665.1 Sphingobacteriales bacterium | reverse complement strand
CAAAACCCAAGTATGAGAAAAAAAATCGCAGCCGCTAACTGGAAAATGAATTTGCGGATTGAACAGGGAGAAGCCCTGCTGAATGAAATCCTCAATAACAGACCTCAACTGGAAATCCATCAACAGGTAATTTTTGCTGTTCCATTCCCCTATCTACAGATGGCGGTTGAAAAAATAAAAGGCTGCACTAATTTTAACATTGCGGCCCAGAACTGTTCTGATAAATCTTCTGGAGCTTTCACCGGAGAGGTTTCTGCAGAAATGCTCCAGTCCATAGGCTGTACCCATGTTGTTATTGGTCATTCAGAAAGAAGGGACTATTTTCAGGAAACCAATGCCATACTAGCCAGAAAAACAGACATCGCGCTGTCAAATGGAATAACACCATTGTTTTGTTGTGGTGAACCCCTTTCTGTCCGGGAGAAGGAAGAACAGAACCATTTTGTAGAGCAACAACTCCTGGAAGGACTTTTTCATCTGGATGCGTCAGAAATATCAAAGCTTGTCATTGCATATGAGCCTATTTGGGCTATTGGAACCGGCAGAACCGCCAGTGCAGAGCAGGCTCAGGAAATGCATCAGCACATTCGCTCCGTAATCCATACTCAATATGGAGCGCATGTAGCCGATGAACTAACCATTCTGTATGGGGGATCCGTTAATGGTAAAAATGCTAAGGAGTTATTCAGCCAACCGGATGTTGATGGAGGATTGGTTGGAGGCGCCTCTCTTAAAGCTGCAGAATTCATTGCTATTATGGAAGCACTTGCCTGACGACGCATGAGTGACAGCCTGAAAAAGCATGTATTTCAAAACCTTGGATCCAGGGTATTGTACATGTTTTTTCAGGCAATTTTCAATTTGCTTCTACCTATGTTGATAAGTCCGGATACATTCGGACTTTTTTCAATTATGATAGCGAATGCAAATTTTGCTGTTCTATTAACTTCCGCTGGCATTCCATCCTTACTTTCTTATAATGCATCTGCTCAAAGTCAATCGTTTGCAGGTATTCAGCAATTACTGTTTTATTCCACTACGGCCCAGTTTATTGTCATACTAATTGCAGAAGTAATAAGATATACTAATGGCCATCCATTTCTAATTTGGCCATCCGATCAGATCTCAGCAGGCATTGGCGGAATAATACTTTTTTTATGTATCGCTCATACTGAAAAGTTGTCAGCGATTTTCACGGGATTTCTTCGGGCTGGCAATTTTTTTTTATTAGCCGCAATTGTTGGATTCATACAAATTCTTTTATTAGTAGTATGGTTTTTATTTAAACGACCGGGGCCAGCTACTACACCACTTTACATAATCATAGCGGCCAACATTTTTTTGGTTAGTACTATACATATCCGCTTATACAAAAATCCAATTGCATATATATATAACAAAACAAAAGCTATAAATTTCAATGCAGGTTTGTTATACGCTTTTCCCGCTTACTTAGCCAATCTCATTCAATTTATGGCAACCAGAATAGACCTCTGGCTCATCGATTATTGGTATGATAAATCGCAGGTTGGATTTTATGCATTATCAAATCAATTGGGACAGATCCTTATGCTAGTTCCATTCGTTCTAGCTTCCATTGCATTTCCAATGTTGAGTAATGAGAAAATTAAAGAGGAGATTTTTGCAAAATGGATACGGCTAATGAATGGAGTAATTTGGATTATTTTATTATGTGCATTGTTGCTGAGTCCTATGCTCATTCGATTGTTATGGAATAATAGATACAATGATTCGATTGTTCCCTTTTTATTGATTCTGCCCGGTTTTTTTGCGCGTGCCCAAATTGCCGTTTATGCAGCGTATTTTGCAGCTAAGCGTAAAATATCTGTAAATGTATGGACCTCAGTTATTGCTCTGTTTAGTATGGTGTTAGCTGATATAATTTTACTTCCGATTTGGCAAATCAGAGGTGCAGCTATCGGACTTTCAATAGCGCAGATACTTTCTGCCGTCTGGTTGATTAAGCAGTTTAATATGTCTTCTAAAACAACCGGATATCGACTATGGCCTCTGAAAGATGATTTTAAACCCACACTATTCCGAAATCCATGGAAATAAAAAGTAATCGTATACCTTATGCCTTGTGGTTAACTGCGTGGTTCCCTACCAGGAAGTCGCCGTTAAATGGAGATTTTATTTTGAGACATGCATTAGCAACGTCTTCTTTTGTTCCTGTAATGCTTATTCATGTAGAAAAAGATACAGCAAGTAAAAGAATGCAGAAGGAGATAATCATAAACGGACAATGTACATTTATAAAAATATACTATCCATCCTACAGTCACTGGGAAATAGTTGATACTATTATTTCAGTTTTCCTATACCTATGGTATTGTATCCGTGAATGCATTGACTTAATAAATAAAAATGGAAAACCGAAGGCCATACATGTACATGTAGCACAGAAATCATTAATAGCCGGATGGCTCTTGTCACTCGCTTTTCATAAACCACTCATTCTCAGTGAGCACTCCGGTCGTTTTCTTCCTGAAGGTGAAGACAGTTATTTTAATCTGCCATTCCTTAAAAAACGACTGTTCTGCTATCTGCTCAAAATCCCTAAGAATTTGACAGCTGTAAGTGCTCATCTTGCTTCTTCAATTGTCGCTTTTTCAGGAAGAAAAACAGTTGACATTATTCCCAATGTGGTTGATGAAACGTTGTTTTCTTTTAGTTATCCACCAACCCAACTTCAACCGTTTCGCATCATCCATATTTCAAATTTCACATCAAATAAAAATCTGCCTGAAATTTTAGAAGCGGTCGAATTATCAATAAAACAATATGGGTGTAAGGTTGAACTTACTATTGTTGGTCCGATTTCTACTTTACCAGAGGAGTTAAGAAAGAAAAAACCCGAATGGCTAAAGACATATGAAGAAATGGATCAGTCAGCTCTTTCCAAACTAATAAAAAATAATCACGCTCTTGTTTTATATTCAGATTATGAGACGTTCGGATGTGTGGTAATAGAAGCACTATCTTGTGGCAGACCTGTACTTGTTTCTAACATTCCATCACTGGAGGAAATTTGTATTGACAATACAAACGGTTACCTGATAGAAAAGAACAAACCAGAAGCCCTTGCATACAAAATTGTTTCTCTCATAAAAAACTACCATCAGTTTTCTCCTGCAAAATTGCATACGTCTGCAGTAGAAAAATATAGTTTTAATGTGATTGGCAGAAAAATAGCGATGCTTTACGAATGAAATATCAGCCCTTCAGCTTATTGACCAACGCGATATAGGACTCCATAGCATTTTCTTTAGACATGCCGATCCGCTCAGCCCAGGCATCAAATTTTGCTTTAGCTACAAAATCAAACGGATTGGAAGGTGGATCCGATAAGTTATCGCCTTCTGTTGCCTGCTTGTACAAGGAGTATAATTGCAGGAGGGTGTCGTTACTTGGCCTTTCCTTTAAATCTTTACTGGCAACTACTGCTTCCTGAAATAACGCTTGAATATCCATGCAGGGAAGATTTCTGTAAAGATAACACTATTTGTAGCAGGATTGTATGGCAAATTCCACAATACGGACAAACGGATCCCATTTAACCATTCTTTGCTATCCTCCTGCTGTTCAGGCATATAGTTTGAACAAGTACCTGAAATGTTTCATATCTAAATGCAATGTATATGGCAGAGCATGTTGAAAGCAAAGAAAACCGCCAGCCGGTTCGTAAGGGAAAAGGACGTGGATTTGCGTCAATGGATGCAGCAAGGCAGAGGGAAATAGCCAGCAAAGGAGGGAAAGCTTCGGCCCTTGGAAACACCTCCAACAGGGGTTTTGCCTCTATGGATGTGGAAAAGCAACGGGAAATATCGAGAAAAGGAGGGCTCGCATCACACCGCAATCGTACCCGCCTTCCAGAAAAGCAACGGGGAACTTCTCCACAAAATGAGTTCATAACAGAGCAGCACAAAAAAAAGGACGCCGAAACCTGATCGTTACCCCTTTGAGGCGAAGTCTTTTCCCTAACTTTGCCCCTTCGTTAACGAAGATCAACGCATGAAGCAAATCCGTAATTTCTGTATAATCGCTCACATCGACCATGGGAAAAGCACATTAGCTGACCGTCTACTTCAGGTGACCAATACCATCAGTGACCGTGATATGATGGATCAGGTGCTGGATGATATGGATTTGGAACGGGAAAAGGGGATCACCATTAAGAGCCATGCCATTCAGATCAATTACTTCCATAAGGACAATCAGGAATATATCCTTAATCTGATCGACACTCCCGGACACGTGGATTTCAGCTATGAAGTGAGTAGGGCACTGGCAGCCTGTGAGGGAGCGCTACTGCTGGTGGACGCAACACAGGGCATTCAGGCACAGACCATCAGCAATCTTTACCTGGCCATTGAGAATAATCTGGAGATTATTCCGGTGATCAATAAGATCGATATGGATGGTGCCATGATCGAAGAAGTGAAAGACCAGATTGTAGAGCTTATCGGATGCAAGCCCGAAGAAATTCTGCTGGCTAGCGGACGGACAGGTATAGGAGTTGAAGGAATTCTTGATGCCATTGTGAGCCGAATCCCATCCCCTAAAGGTAATCCTGAAGCACCGCTGCAGGCCCTGATTTTCGACTCGGTATTCAACAGCTTCAGGGGTATCATAGTCTATTACAGAATCCTGAATGGCTCTATCCGTAAGGGTGATAAGGTTAAGTTTGTTTCCACGGATCAGGTTTACGAAGCCGACGAAGTCGGGATTCTGAAGTTGAAGATGACGGAGAAAAAAGAAGTGAACTGTGGAGATGTGGGGTATATTATCACCGGTATCAAGAATGCCAAAGAGGTGAAAGTTGGAGATACGCTTACCCTTGCGTCTAATACCAAACCGGAGGCCATTAAAGGATTTGAAGAGGTGAAGCCAATGGTATTCGCAGGCATTTTCCCTGTTCAGACGGAAGATTTTGAGGAGCTCAGGGATTGCATGGATAAATTACAGCTCAATGATGCCTCCCTTACGTATGAACTGGAAACCTCTCAGGCACTGGGTTTTGGGTTTCGATGCGGCTTTCTCGGATTGCTTCACATGGAGATCATTCAGGAGCGACTGGAGCGCGAGTTTAATCAATCTGTTATTACCACGGTTCCAAACGTTAGTTTCATAGCCTATACCACTTCCGGAGAAAAAATCACGGTAAACAACCCCTCAGAAATGCCTGAAGCGGTTAAGATTGACTATATAGAAGAACCTTTCATACGGGCACAAATCATCACCAAGCCTGACTATATTGGCAATATCATGACGCTCTGCTTAGGGAAACGTGGATTATTGATCAACCAGAGTTATCTGACCACAACCAGAGTAGAACTGATTTTTGAAATGCCATTAACTGAAATTGTATTCGATTTCTACGACAAGCTCAAGAGCCAGACGAGAGGATATGCATCCTTTGATTATCATCCGATTGATATGCGCGAAGCAGATATTGTGACAATGGATATCCTTTTAAATGCTGAAAAAGTAGATGCACTTAGTGCGCTTATACACAGAAGTCGTGCGCAGGATTTTGGTCGAAAGCTTTGTGAAAAACTAAAGGAACTATTACCCAGACAGCAATTCCAGATCGCCATCCAGGCAGCAATCGGCGCAAAAATTGTTGCACGAGAGAATATTTCAGCGCTTCGTAAAGATGTGACGGCCAAATGCTATGGCGGTGATATTAGCCGAAAGCGAAAACTGCTTGAAAAACAAAAAGAGGGTAAAAAACGGATGCGCCAGATCGGAACGGTTGAAGTTCCACAGGAAGCATTCCTGGCAGTCCTGAAGCTGGATTAATTCTTTTTCTTTCGGGGTACCTGATTTCCAGTTCCTGTAGGAATGGTTAATTTATCTTCCTTAACAGGTATGGGAGCAGGTGCTTCTCCATCTTTCAGCGCAAAAGTGAAGATTTTGTCTACGTGCACCCATTTTCCGTTTTTCCAGCGAAAGCCCTCGTAGTCTCCATCAGGTATGTACGTGTATTTTTTTTCCACTTCTCCATTTTCGGGTATGAGGTGATCAAAAATGATCATAGTTAGTTCCTCGTCATATTGAAGCCGGGCATTTCCTTCTTTTTTGTATTCGATCCAGAAGCGAACCTGATCTGGCTTAGGTATGGAATCTTCTGCAAAACTGAAATAAGCAGCTCCACCAATTACAGGGGTGCCGTCATTTCTAAAATGCAGTACCTCCAACCGTTTCATGGTACTTGCCATTGAATTTTCATCATAACCCAAAAGGGTATAGTATTTCCTGCCCTCATGTTGATTGAGAAGGATACGGTAATAAATAGCCCCAACCCAGTTTTCTGGAGTACCTGGCTGGTTCAGTGGGTCTTCATAGGAAGCTGTTCTGTCAATTAGCGGAAACAATTTCAATGAACCGTCCTCTGTTTTTACCTGAATGGCACCGTGCCGGCGTACAAAATCTTCATCCCGCATCACCTGCCAGCTGAATATCCGAAATGTCGAATCAGGTGCATATATTCTGGAAATATTGACAACTGAATCAAATGGGTATTGAAAAGAATGAGGCGTTTTCAGCGCTCGTACCAGCATTCGGGTGAAAAGACTATCTGCCCGAAAACGTTCAGCTGCATCCAGCCCAAAAACAATTCTCCGGGCAACAACCTGAAGTGAGTCTTCTTTTTGCTGTAGTAACTTCTCGTCCGTTATCGTAAGTTGAGCCTGAGCAGGCCCTTTAATAGCAATAAAAAGGAACAATACGATCAGGTGTGAAAACTTCATACAGGCAAAATAACGGTTATTTTGCCTTTTGTGGAACGATTTTAGAATCTGTTAGCAAATGCAGCCAGAGAAGGATACATTTCATCAATAGCGGGGTGGGGAAGTTCAGGGACAGGTTTTGCCGACAGGACAAAGACTGTTCGCATGCCGCAGGAACGACCAAATTGCATATCACTAAGCGTATTTCCAACCATTAAAGAGCGATTAAAGTCGATTTCACAGAAATCCTTTTTAGCTTGTATGGCCATCCCAATGTTAGGTTTTCGACAGGAGGATTCCGGATCCTTGTCGGGACAAAAATACACCTGATCGATACGTCCACCAGCCTTTACGATTTCCGATGTCATTTTTTGATGTATTGAAGACAGATCAGTTTCTGTCATCAGGCCTTTCCCTATACCTTTTTGATTGGTTACCACCACTATTCTTCCAAAAACCTGACTTAGTTTTGCTACAGCCAACTCTACACCTTCCAGAAATTGAAATTCCGCCACATTCCGGATATAATCATTTTCCTTTTCTACATTGATAACACCATCTCTATCCAGAAAAAGCGTCCATGACGAATCGATGGTAATCAAAAAATCACTTGACATAGGCTGGTATTTCAATTTGTGCTCTCTCAAAATCCGCCGGTATTCCAATGTCTAAAAAATAACCCTCCTGCCGGTTTACCCAAAGAGATTTATCAGTAACCAAATCGGGGAGATAGTCATTTTCGAAGGAAAACTGAACAGGTAATTTTTTATTCAAAAGCTTTTCTTTATTGACCATGTAGGTGCCCGCATTTATCCATCCGGCTCCTGACATTCGTTTTTCCCTAAAGCCTACAACCCTGTCATCCTCATTCCATGTAATGGTTCCGTACCGAGAAACATCGGGTACATAAGCAGATTGCAGCGTACACACAGCGTTTACCGATAGGTGTTTTTCCCAGATAGTATTCAGATTTGTCAAATGAAGTGTATCCCCATTGGTGACCAATATTTGTTCTTGTGTGGAATAGGGGAGGGCATGCAGAAGCGCTCCACCGGTTCCCAGTGCAGTTTCTTCCTGTATAAAAAAGGCCTTTACATCTGGGTAGTTAACTAGCATATACTCTTTGATCTTAAAACCCAGATGACCTGTACAAAATAAAAACCGATCTATGCCTTGTGAACGAAAAAAGGTCAATAGAAAATCCAGAAAGGTTTTATTGTCAATCGGAGCCAATAATTTGGGGATGTCTGGTAGAATAGAGCGTAGTCTTGAACCGGCTCCACCACAAAGAATAATAAGTTCATGAGGTTTATCCGGCATGGAAAAATGTTTCCTCAGCTAGTTGACAAATGATATGACCAAGCATTATGTGAGCCTCCTGGATGCGAGGGGTAGTGGTCGAAGGAACATTAAAAAGAATGGTACTTAATTCTTTCAATGCTCCACCAGATTCCCCGGTAAACCCTATAGTAATGATTTTTCTTTCCAGAGCACTGGCAAAAGCTTTAGAGATATTTTTTGAATTGCCGGATGTTGAAAAACCAAATAGGATATCACCCGGCGAACAGACGCCTTCAACCAAACGCGCATACACATCGTCATAACTGTAATCATTGGCTACTGCCGTGAGGTAAGAAGTATTACAATGCAGTGCTTCAGCCGGCAGAGCTCTCCTATCCAGATAAAACCTCCCACTGAATTCTGCTGCCAGGTGCTGGGCATCTGCGGCACTTCCACCATTTCCACAGAACCACAACCGATTACCATTATGCAGGGCGTTTACCGTATGATCAACGGCTGATGTAAGACGTTCCAAAAGTGAAGTATCCTGTAACAACAATTGTTTTACCTGTATGGAGTCACGGATGATTGATGTAATTTTTTCCATATTTCTTTATTCTTTCCAGGATTCCAGTCCTTTTTCTGTAAATGAAAAAGGGAATATTTTGCCCCCAAAAGTACATAAAGCGTCTGTAACAGCCGATTTATGTACCTCTTCGCTGTAAAAAACCATGAATCCGCCCCCACCTGCACCTGAAATTTTTCCAGCCAGAGCTCCGGCATGTCTGGCTGCATGGTATATTTCCTCTATAACCGGGGTTGATATACCGGTTGCCATTCTTTTTTTCTCTTGAAATCCGCTGTCCAGCAATCGGGAAATAGCATTAAAATCTTTGTTGAAAAGGGCTGATTTCATTTCATGTGCCTGAATTTTCAACTGATGCATGGCGGAAAGTGAATCTGCTTCTTTCCGTGATGCCCTTTCCATTTGTTCTTTAATGATAACAGAAGAGAAACGATCATGAGCTGTGTAATATAAAATCAGTCTTGATTCAAGAGTTTTCAAAAAAGCTTTATCACAGACTATTGAATCAATGCTACAGCTTGTTGCTGATGTAAAATGCATGGCATTCAATCCGCCAAAGCTGGCCGCATACTGGTCCTGCCTGCCACCGGCATGTCCCAATTCAATGCGTTCTATATCATAGGCTATAGCAGCGATTTCAGAAGAAGTACGTTTTTCATTTCTTAGCTCCAGTAATACGCCTATCAAGGCTACCATCAGCGTTGAAGATGTACCAAGTCCGGAACCCAGCGGAACATCTATAGAGGAATAGATGGTAATTCCATTTAGGTTTGTATACCCGTATGTGTTAGCAAACCACTTCAATGCTCCAGCATAAAGATCAAATGGGGGAGGACAATCTGCCGGATTAATCTTGTGTATATCTTCAATAAAATACGGTACAGGGTTTTCAGTGAAAATAGTAACACCAGGAGAGGATGACATGATCAGGGAAACATTGGCAAAAAGATCGATGGTAGCATTGATGACAAGCCCTCCGAATTCATCCGTATATGGACTTACATCTGTTCCTCCTCCCGCCAGTCCGATGCGTAGAGGAGCTCTTGCATTATAACGCATCGTATAGTTTCAGAATCTGTTCAGAAAAAGTATTCCAGGATAGTTTTTTTCTAAACGCATCGATAGCTGGCAAATAATGTTCTGGCGATGCTTCGAATGCTTCCTGTATTTTAAGGGCAATCGAAGCCACCTCCGGATCTGCAACCAATCCTGTTTGACCATCCAGCACCATATCCGGCAGACCTCCAACACGTGTTACAATCATGGGTACCCGAAAATGATACGCCAATGGTGTAACACCACTCTGGGTAGCCTGTCGGTATGGCTGAATAATGAAATCAGCCGCACAGCAAATAATGGCTACCTGATTATCCGCGATAAACGAATCATAAAGGAGAACCGATTCTTTCAATCCATTTCGTTCAATCTGATCCAGATAGGGTTGCTTATCCTGATAAAATTCTCCTGCAATGATCAATCGGATCCTCAATTGTTGGATATGAGGGAGAGCCATGGCATCCAGCAAAAGATCCAGCCCTTTATAGGCACGTATAAAGCCGAAAAACAGGAGCACTTTATCCGCTTTTTCAATTCCAAGTGTAGCTCTTGCCTGGTTTTTAGGAATGGCTGGTCCAAAATTATCGTAAAGAGGATGAGGGAGTTGACGATGCGGTTTTCCTGTGTGAAATGACTGTAGATCTCGTGTTACCTGATCACTCATAGTTACAAAGGCATCGGGAGCCGGGAGAAACCATCTGGTCAGCAGCCCATCACCCGGGCGATGTTCATGAGGAATTATGTTGTCTGCAATACAGATAATACGAGTATGATTATTTTTTTTGGCTATCCGGCAAATAGTAGAGAGACAAGGGCCCATGAAGGGTATCCAGAAGCGAACAATAACAAGATCGGGCTTTAATTTCTTCAGATGCAAACCCACTCTGATCCAGTTAATGGGATTAACTGAATGTATGGCAACCCGAATATCCAGGTCTGGCGGAGGATCTTCCTTAGAATATTGGGTGGTACCCGGAAACAAAAAAGAAGGGTATTGAAGCGAAAATGTAAAAATAGTAACCCGATGGCCATCCTGCTGGTACTGACGTGCCAGCCGCTCGTTAAAGGTTGCTAATCCACCACCTCTTAATGGATAGGCGGATCCCAGTATTACGATATGTTTGGATTTATCCATCAATCCGGATGGTTTCCTGAATCAGGTACTGGTTTCTTTCCGGAGCATTTCGGGTTATGAGTTCTCCTAAAAATCCAGCCAGAAAAAATTGGGAACCTAAGATCATGGTAGCCAATGCTAAATAAAAGGAAGGTTTATTGGTAAGGCTAAACTCTACAGACAGAAGTTTTGATAGGAGAAGGTAGAGAACAAAGCCTGTACCTGCCATAAAAAAGAGCGTACCCATCAAACCAAAGAACTGCATCGGTTTTTTCCCGAATTTTCCAATGAACATGATGGTGTTAAGGTCTAAAAAACCATTGATAAATCGGTCCCATCCAAACTTTGTAGTGCCATACTTGCGAGGGCGATGTTCTACTACTTTCTCTCCAATTTTCCGAAACCCGGCCCATTTGGCCAGCACTGGAATATAGCGGTGCATTTCACCGTATACTTCTATGGATTTAATAACATTTTTTCTGTATGCTTTCAGGCCGCAGTTAAAGTCGTGCAGGTGAATACCCGACATCTTCCTGGTTACGGCATTGAAAAATTTCGACGGTATATTCTTGGTAAGTACATTGTCGTAGCGTTTTTTCTTCCAGCCGCTAACAAGGTCATACCCGTCCTTTACGATCATAGCATACAGTTCGGGAATTTCATCCGGACTATCCTGCAGATCCGCATCCATTGTTATAACTACGTCTCCGCCAGCTGCAGCGAATCCCACATTCAAAGCGGCACTTTTGCCATAGTTCCGCTGAAATCGAATGCCTTTAATCTGAGGGGCAGATTGGCTTAACTGCTGGATCACCTTCCATGAATCATCTGTACTTCCATCATCAACAAGGACAACTTCAAATGTGAAGCTATTTTTAGTCATTACATCCCCTATCCACTGGCATAATTCGGGCAGAGATTCCTCTTCATTTTTGAGAGGTATGATGATAGATATATCCATAATTATGCCTGAAATTCAGGTTTATTCTTTTTTACAAATGCTGCGATAATCAGAGAAAACAAAAAGAGAACGATGCAGCTGATGGCAAAATTCTGCAGAATAGCTTTTAATGAAAAAAGGTCTTTGGACATAACGCCCTTTATCTGTTTGTCAATTTCACTTTGGGGGACCTTGAAACGCTCAAGCATTTCCTGTGTTTTTTGGATCGTCAGCTGAAGCATTCTTTCTGCAAAACCAGGATCAAAGTAATTCATCAGCAGATAACTGAACAGCGTAAGTGCGAAGAAGGACAGAACCTGGATTCCAAAAGTGATCCGGAGGGCCGCACCAAATTCAAGAAAGCCCGTTTGTTTTCTGGCCTTCCGGCAAGCCAGAACAGCAAAAGTAATTGGGATCAGATAGGAGAGAAAGGCGACGGGATGCATAAAAGCTTCCGTACCATTCAGGTAAAGAATAACATAAAAAAGGACGGATACAAGTGCACTGATCAATCCATAAGGAAGTAAAGGGGCTGATGCAACAGCAGATGATTGCGTCTTTTCCATATTAGAGCTTTATATCATTCAAAAATAAGGAATCCTTGTTCAGAATCCCTATAACCTTGCCTTTTAAGGTCATTCCCATAAACGGAGAATTAGAGGATGCAGATCGTAAATCAGTCTGTTCAAATACGTATTCACAATCCGGGTTGAAAAGTGTCAATTCAGCAACACAACCTTTTTCTATTGCGGGTTGCTTCAATTTGAAACGATTTCTTGGCTGAATACACAGAAATTCTATTATTTTTTCGATAGGCAGTTGGAGTGCCCCCAAAACTCCGAAACAACTTTCAAGACCTATGATGCCTGATTGAGCATATTCAAATTCACAGGTTTTACTATCCCACTCATGAGGCTGGTGATGACAGGCGATCATATCAATAGTACCGTCCAGTAACCCCTCTCTAAGTGCCAGCCGGTCTGCCGCGGTACGAATGGGCGGACTAACTTTTAGGTTTGTATTGTAATCAGCCAGATCCTCATCACAAAAGAACAAATGATGAGGGGTCACGGAACAACTTACCCTTAGTCCTTCTGCTTTGGCCTTTCGGATCAGTTCTACAGATTTTGCAGATGTAATACCAGTGAAATGAAGTTCAGAATCTGCATAGCGGTTTAGTTCCAGATCGCGCTGTAGCATCAATACCTCTGAAAGTACCGGTTTGCCGGGTAAACCCAGTCGGGTGGAAACAATACCTTCATTCATTAAGCCACCGGGCTGAATGGTTCGATCTTCAGGGACCTGAATTACTACTCCATCAATAGCTTTGGCATATTGCAAAGCCTTTATTAATAGTCCTGCGGACTGTACTGGCTGAAACCCATCAGAGAAAGCCACCGCCTGGGAAGCGAACATATCATAGATTTCGGTCAGCTCTTTACCCTCTGTATTTTTTGTAAGGGCTCCAATTGGATGAATGTAAACGGGTAACCGTTTGCTTTTTTCTATAATATATTCAATCTGGCTTTTAGTGTGGAGGGTAGGGGACGTATTGGGCACTACAAAAACACGGGTAAATCCGCCAGCAGCGGCGGCGGCGGCCCCGGTTTCCAGATTTTCTTTGTGTTCATAGCCCGGATCGCAGAAATTGGAAAAAGTTTCTATCCATCCGGGTGAAACAAAAAGATTCTCATGTTCAACTAAAGTTGCCCCCGGGGGAGCATCTATATGCTGTTCAATTTCTGAGATGACTCCATCACGGATGAGTAGATCCATTTTTTTACCGGAGTACGTGGACGCGGGGTCCTGAATAACGGCCTTGCGCAGTAGGATATCCATGAAAATATGAATTGTGCGAAGATAACAATTCCAAAATGTATTTTGCAGAAAGGAATTAAGTCTTATTTTTGCTCCCCATTTGTTCGGGAAGTGGCGCAGCCCGGTAGCGTACTTGCATGGGGTGCAAGGGGTCGCAAGTTCGAATCTTGTCTTCCCGACCATATTTATCTAAAAGGCGATCATTCACATGATCGCCTTTTATGTTTTTGGGCCTGTTTTTCCGGTAAAGTTTTGTATTTTATATATTATCTACAGGCTCATCGATCACATATTATTTATTAAAAAATATGTACAAAATAAGCGGGTTATTTGTTTATCCCATAAAGTCATTACGAGGAATTAGTGTAAACCAGACCGATTTGACAAGAACCGGATTTGAATGGGACCGGAGATGGATGCTGGTGGATGAGAACAATCGGTTTTTGTCGCAACGCGAATGCAACCAGCTGGCATTGTTTACTGTAAAAATGGATGCTGACGTTATAACAATATACAATCGCCCTAAAAATGTCGTCCCCTTTTCTTTTCATGTACGGGAATGTTCAGGTATAGAAAAAAAGGTCTCGATATGGGAGGATGTGTGCGACGCGGTGGAAGTCTCGGCAGCAGTCGATGCCTGGTTTTCTGAAATATTGGAAAGGAAGGTGCAACTTGTATATATGCCGGATACAACACAGAGAACTATTGATCCGGACTATGCTGTAAAAGGCAGCGATACGACCAGTTTTTCCGACGGATTTCCAATACTGATGATTGGTGAATCCTCACTAAAAGAGCTAAACAGGCGCCTTGACCATCCTGTAGGAATAGATCGTTTCAGACCCAATCTCGTATTTTCAGGTGGCTTACCCCATGATGAAGACCGGATGCTACGGTTTTCTGCAAATTCAGTAGACTTCTATGGAGTGAAGCCGTGTGCACGGTGTGTGATTACTACTCTTGATCCGGAAACAGGGATAGGCGGGAAGGAACCTTTAAGAACACTATCTTTATACCGATCATTTGAAAACGGCATCTATTTTGGGCAGAATGTCATTGGACCCTCGGAGGGATATATTAAGATAGGTGATAGACTTGAGGACATTAGGTTTTCGGGTTCAGACAATTTTATTT
>CANHUD010000030.1 GCA_947463665.1 Sphingobacteriales bacterium | reverse complement strand
CGAAGTGTCGCGGTAAATCACATTTCCTTTTGCATACCCCTGACCGGTGTTCTTATCAAACTTTATATTGTCTGCAATCACCTGCTGGGTGCTGTCTTCAATAATGGTACGTTCCGTGAAATCAGCAAGCCCATTTTTAGTATCATAAATACCCGCACGTGTTTTAATGATGGTACTTCCATCATTGATCGTGGTGGGGGAGACGATGGTAAACTGCTCCTGTGTCATGTTGTACAAAAGCGTGTCCGTAGCTACTGTACGCTCCGGACTTACCAGCTTTACGTCTTTAATAAAATAAGCCTCACGGGTATCCGAATAATAAAAACCCTCCTTACTGGTTAGTATGTTGCCCTCACTCACCAGCTTGCCATTGTTCTTGTACACACCAATACCGGAATTTATATCGTACTCCAGTTCATTGGTGGTTAGGACGCCTTTTCCATCGGTGAGTTTCACATTCTTTTTCAGATAGGCCATCCGGGTGTCTCCCAGATATTTCAGGTATTGAGAATAGGTATGCACACTATCGGCATCATTGATGTGTACATTTCCAAATGCCTCTACCATATTCAGCAGCGCATTCTGTACCACACTGTCACATTCGATTAACGTATTACCCTGACGAATTAGCACATGCCCCACAAACATGTTCAGCTTATTGCTGTCCTTATCAATAACACGTAGTTTATCAGCCTTCAGGATCTGCACAATTTTGGCTGAATCCCGTTTCGGAAGGGTATCAGCAGGCAATGACGACTGGCCCCATGTGACTAGGGGAAAAATGAGCAGGAAAACAATATGCCGGATATGGACACGCATAAGCGCTGGTTTTTCAGTTGGACAGGGAATCCTCCAGGGGTTTCATCAAAGGTTCCCCTTTTTTCCCGCCTCCGAAAACTGAGATATTCACATATCTTTTGGGGTGCAGGCGCAGGTCCTGCAGCAAAATATTAAGGCTATTGGCCGTTGCTGAAAGGTTGTTATATAGCTTTTTATCGTTTAAAAGCAGGCCCATACTGCCTTGTCCGCTATTCAGCAGTGAAATTGTCTGGTTTAATTTTCCAAGTGTCTGCTCCAGGTTATCCACAGTGCCGCCAAGATTCAGGCTCGATAAATTACGGGTAAATTGTCCGGCATTGGCCAGCATCCGGCTTATGGTGTCCCGGTCATCTCGCAATGAAGCGGTTAGACTTTCCACATTGGCCAGTGTTTTGTTCAGATTGCTCTGTGCAGCCAGCATGGCCTGTAAAGCGGCTGTACTGGCCTCAAGATTCCGGATCGTATGCTGCAGACTGGCTCTGGTAGCGGGATCCATCGTGCTGCCCGTAATTTCTACAAGTGAGTCCAGTGAGCTGAGTGCTCCGTTTACCTTATCCATAGTGGGCATTACACTGCCTTTTATATCGTCCAGCAGGCCGGCCGCAACCACCGTTCGGATGGTATCGCCTTCATGAAGATGTTCCGTACTCGTCCCCTTGGTGATGTTCACTACTGTAGATCCCAACGGATTGGCATTAATTACGGCATACGAATCTTTGGGAATGAGTATATTCTTGGTGATCTGAATACTGACCACAACCCCTGACAAATCCGGCCCGGTTTCGCGGATCTCGGCTACTTTTCCTACTACAAATCCATTGATTCGGACAGCATCAGAACGGTTCAGTCCATCCACTTTCGGGAATACCGCATACAAATCTTTCTCGCGCTCAAACACGTTTTTCCCTTTCAGAAAATTAAAGCCGAGAAACATCAGCGCGATGGAAACTGTTGCCAGTGCACCGATTTTGGTTTCATTCGTTATCGTCATCCACTTGAGTTTAAGCAGGAAATTATCCCGTTTCACTGCGAAAATAACGAATCTTGGTGGTAGCTACCCGTAAAGATTTAGTCTTCTTCCCGGGGGATGGCTACAGGGTCTTTAGCAGAAAGTACGGGTGCTTCTGTTTTGCCGGTTGGCGCACCGGGTGTTTTGGGCGCATCGATCAGTGCCTTGTAATTCATAACCGCACGGGTGATTGCCTGTGCGATCTCTATCTGGCCCTTTTCACTGTTCAGATAGTCTTCTTCCTCTTCGTTGGTGATGAATCCGGTCTCTACCAGTACTGCAGGCATATTGGTAGCCTGTAAAACCCAGATTCCCTTTTCATTCCTCTGTAGCACTCCCAGACTTTTTCTACCGGATTGCACAAATTCATTCTCGATCATGGTGGCCAGCCGTACACTGTTTTTGAAGAACTTTTGCGACCAGAGGCGGGCTTTGATCATGGCTTCCGGACTGGTAGGATCGGGTACGTCCACCACCTCGGAAGCTGATTCGAAACGCTCGTCGTCCAATATCCCGCTGGCTTTTTCATCCATCCGGTCTGCCGCAAAAACATACGTTGAGGTACCATAGCGGGGATTAGGGGTGGTCCAGGTTTTATACACCGGAACTTTTTTGGTGTATTTTTTTCGACTCTTTCCCTTGCCCTTATAAGCGGTTACGGTCTTATAATGCGTCAGTTCCCGATGCTTAATGCCAGGGGCCGCATTCACGTGTACGCACACAAATAGATCACCCCCTTCGGCATTGGCGATATTGGCCTTCTCCCGAACGTTGTGATAAATATCCGTCCGTCTGGTCATCACAATACGAGTATCCGGCAAGGCTTCCAATAGCATCTTTTCCAGTCGGAGGGAAATCTCTAATGTCAGTTGTGCTTCCGTCGAATAACGACCTCTTGCCCCTACATCCGTGCCTCCATGACCAGCATCTACAATGATGGTTTTTATCTTGGGGCCGGTCTTCTGCTGAGCCGTAAGTCCCTCACCTGCAAACAGGATCATCAGGAGTAGGGAAGTGAACAGTTTCATACGCATGCGTGGGTCTGGTTTGAATTCTTAATCCGTTAAGGTTTTCTTTACAACATCTTCCAACAATAATGGTTATTTTTGTTCGATCTGCTTATGTTGAGTTTTCGGTGTAAAGGTAGAGCAAATTACAACTTTTGGCTGCTTGTCACAGCCATAACAGCCGTAATTTTAACGTTCTCCTGCCTTACGACTACCCTGAAGGCACAGGAATTATCTCTTCCTTCCACTTCCCGCGACTCCCTCACCAAACGTCCCGCTACCCCCCGGCAGCCAACCAGGGATACCACCATTAAAAGAATTGACACGCTCAATGTACCGCTTTCAGCCGATTCCCTGACCGGACCGGTCAATTATACGGCAAATGATTCCATGGTGCTGGATGTTGCCTCCAAAAAGATCTTTCTTTTTGGAAAGTCCGAAGTAAAATATACGGATGTAACCCTGAATGCGCCGCTGATCGTGTTCGACCAGGCCTCCCAGCTGGTAATAGCCCAAATGATGCGCGATACTTCCGGAAATGTCATCGGTATGTCCAAACTGACCCAGGCCGAAACTACTACGGTGAGCGACAGCATCAAATTTAATTTCAAATCCCAGAAAGGGATTACCCATAACTCATTCTTTCAGCAACAGGAAATCTACAATTTTGCCCAAAAGGTCAAAAAATACGATGCCGAAACCTTTTTCGCTTCCAAAGGACGGTTCACTACCTGCAATCTGGACACACCGCATTTCGCCTTCCGCTTTGGAAAAGCAAAATTCATCAACAAAAAACTGGCGGTCACTGGGCCGGTACGTCCGGAATTTGAAGAAGTACCCATTCCTCTCTACCTGCCATTCGGCATCTTCCCTCTGGTACAGGGGCGCAGATCCGGAGTCTTGCCCCCTTCAGTAACGTTCACCCAGGATTTCGGGACAGGATTGGAAGGATTGGGTTATTACAAAATCATTAATGATTATCTCGACGCCAAGATCTGGTCGGAACTCTATTCCTATGGTTCCTGGAGAGCCCATCTGGCACCTACCTACAGAGTGCGCTACCGCTACAGTGGTGGTTTTACCATAAGCCTTCAGAATACCAAATTTGCGTTCAAAGGAGATCCGGATTACTCCAGAACCAAGAGCTTCTTCGTAACCTGGAATCATTCCATGGACAGTAAGGCCCGTCCGGGTGTTTCGTTTTCTGCCAACGTACAGGCGGGTAGCAGCAAATACCTGCGACTGGTCCCGAACGGAGCCCTTATGAATGGCGGCCTCAATGCAGGCGGTGGAATGGGAGGAGGCAGAAGCGGAGGTATGGGTTCGCCCCTTAACTTCACCAACCAGCTGAGTTCTTCCATTTCCTGGCAAAAGCAATGGCAGGGGAAGCCGTTCTCCCTCTCGGTCAATATGAACCACAACCAGAATACTCAGGCGGGTACCGTGAACCTTAACCTGCCGGATGTAGCGTTTGTGGTTAACACGATTTATCCCTTCCAGCCCAAAGAATTCGCGGGTTCAAGCAAATGGTATGAAAAACTGGGTATCGGCTACAACGGAAATATGAAAAGCCAGATTTCCTTCTACGACTCAGCTTTCCGTTTCGGCCAGCTGATCGATACCCTCCAGTGGGGTGCCAGTCACGATGTGCCGATCATTCTTTCGCTTCCCTCACTGGGCCCTCTGCAGATCGCACCCAACATCTCTTTCCGGGAACGCTGGTATGGCCAGAAGTTTTACCGCCGCTGGAACAACGTCAAAGAGAAACTCGACACGTCCATCCAGAAAGGCTTTCATTCCGCCCGAGAAATGTCTGTGGGGCTCGCCTTCAATACCGCGCTGTTCGCCACCTTCACATCGAAAAACCCCAATGCCCGGGTGCAGGCGATACGGCATGTAATGCGACCTTCCTTTGGATTCAATTACCGGCCTGATCTCAATGAACAGAACAATTATGTAGAGCAGATCGACAAACAGGGAAATAAACTGCCTCTATCTGTCTTCGATGGAAGTATCTTCGGCGGATTTTCTCCGGGACAAACGGGAGGAATCAGTTTCGGCCTCGATAACAACATCGAAATGAAGGTTAAATCGAAAACCGATACGGGTGAAAATGCCATTAAAAAAGTGAAACTGATCGATGGATTCGGTTTTAACGGAGGCTATAATTTCCTGGCTGATTCGTTCAAGCTCTCCACCATGAGCCTGTATGCACGAAGCATGCTCTTTGAAATAATCAGCATCACCTCTTTTGCCAACTGGAGTCCTTACATGCAGACCGACAGTGGCTTCCGTAGAAATATCTATGCCTGGAACGCAGAAAATTTCTCTCTCGGTTCCATTAACAGCGGATCACTGAACATCAGTACCAGCTTCCGGAGCAAAACCAAGGAGCCGGAAAAAAAGAAAGATCCGAATGACCCGTCTCAGGATCCAATGAATAGTCTGAACCAGGACCAGCTAATGCAGCAGCTCGACTATGTACGAAGAAATCCTGCTGAATTTGCAGATTTTAATGTGAGCTGGTCGCTCAATCTTGGATATTCCCTTCAATTCTCCCGCATGCTGAAAAGGGATTATTCAGGTTATTCAACAGAATTCACATCCAGCCTGAATTTTAGCGGCGATTTCAACCTGACAAAACGCTGGAAACTGGGTGCGAATGGATTCTATGATGTGAAAACCGGGAATCTGGGAACACTCACGGCTTTTCTTTCACGAGATCTTCATTGCTGGCAGATGTCGATCAATGTTACGCCCGTCGGACTCTACCGTTTCTTCAGCATTAACATCAATCCGAAATCTTCCCTATTGCGCGACCTGAAAGTTAACCGCACCCGTTTCTTCTATAACCGGTAACGTCCATTCCCCAGTTTTCTGGATTCCAGATAATCCCACATGATTTTGTACACCCGTTCTTTCAACTCCTGTGCATCGGTATGCTCATCTACCGCTACCGGTTCCAGAAAATGTATGCCGATGGGTATCGGGCGAAAATAAAAAGGTTTGTTTGCAGGCAAGACCAATCCCGTATGGAAGATCAGCGTAGGAATGATGGCCTTTCTGGTAGACACGGCCAGTTTGAACGCTCCATCCTGAAAAGATTTCAGATGCTCTCCGCTACGGTTACGTGTTCCTTCTGGATAAATACACATGTGCATACCCATTTCAAGGACCTGGCGCATAGCCTGATAACTCTCCTTCCGGCTTTGCTCACTCTTTCGGTTAACCAGTACAGAACCCCGTCGGTATATCATTCCAAACAATGGAACCTTTACAAATTCATGCTTGGCAATGGTTTTGTTCGCTCCGGGTATAAACGGACTCGACAGCGGCACATCCATGAATGAATTGTGATTGCAGACCACTACGTAATTTTCCCCGGGAGCAAAATTTTCCTTGCCTTTTACTTTGAGTCGCAAACCCGACAGAAAGAAAAAAAGACGCATCCATATCCGGCTCATCGGAATGAATATTTTTGAACGTTTGGGTTCAGGAAAAATAATCAGAATCCAGATTGGTATCCAGAAAATAAGCATGGAGAGTACGAACATCAGCGAACCCCAGACCGCTAATAAAGCGCCGGTTAAAGAGTCAAGAATTTTTTTCATATGTCAATGTTTCAGGGTAAAGCTTCCAGTCAATAGGATCAATGCCATGTCGGGTAAGATATTCATTGGTCTTCGAAAAATGACGGCAGCCAAAAAAGCCTTTATTGGCGGAAAAAGGGGAGGGGTGGGCTGTCTTCAGAATACAATGCCGCTGTTCATCAATCAGGAATTGTTTTTCCTGCGCAAATCGCCCCCAAAGTAAAAAAACCAGATGCTTTTTTCGTTCACTTAATAAACGGATAACAGCATCTGTGAAACTGGCCCATCCGATTCTGGCATGACTGCCCGGTTCATTGGCCCTAACAGTAAGCGCAGCATTTAACAACAATACACCCTGCTGAGCCCAATGCGTCAGATCCCCGAATTCCGGAGATAAACTCAACCCAAGATCCTGCCGAATTTCCTTGAAAATATTCTGAAGAGAAGGTGGTGGTTTTATACCCCGCTGAACAGAAAAACTCAATCCATGAGCCTGTCCGGGATTATGGTAAGGATCCTGCCCTAACAACACCACTTTTACATGGTTAAAGGGCGTCAGGTCAAATGCATTAAAAATAGATGAACCTGCCGGATAAACGACCTTACCGCTTTGCTTCTCCGTTTTGATCCAGCCAGCAATATCTGCAAAATACGGTTTCTCAAACTCGTCTTTCAATACTTCTTTCCAGCTCTGTTCGATGCGTACATCCATAAGCAGCTTTGTTGCAAACTAAGCATTATCGCCAAAAGAAAACCCGCTGCCTTGCAACGGGTTTTATGTGATTCCGCCGCGATTCGAACGCGGGACCCACAGCTTAGAAGGCTGTTGCTCTATCCAACTGAGCTACGGAACCATCTAAAAAGTGTGCAAATATACACTTTTTTATAAAACGGTCTTAGCAGTACGTTTTAATCAAATTTCATCAGCTCCTCAAACAGGCGCTCATAATCGGCTTCTGCCTGCTTTAGTTTCTGGCAGATCGACTGATAGGTAGCTTCTGCAGCCTGAAATTTCAGTTTATCAGAATATACAGAAGGATCAGCCAGCTGCTGTTCTGCATCTGCTTTCTGTGCACCCAGCCGGGCGATCAATTCCTCTGTTTCACTGAATTTTTTCTGTACCTTTTTCTGCTCTTTCTGCTTCTGGGTATCAATCGGTTCCCTCTTTTTCTCCTCCTTTATTTCCTTTGGCTTTTTATCAATTGGTTCAGTAGCAGCAGCGGGACCTACAGTTGCCGTTCTCGATTTCATCCGATTGTTCCAGTCTACCCATTCTTCATAGGTGCCCTTGAACTCGCGGATCTGCCCATCTGCAATTTCCCAGATTTTGTTAGCCGTTTTTGAAATAAAATAGCGGTCGTGGCTCACCAGAATCAGACTTCCCTCATATTTGTTAAGCGATTCGATCAGCAATTCAACAGAGTGCAGATCCAGGTGGTTGGTAGGTTCATCCAGCATCAGAAAATTAGCCTTGCTTACTATGGTCTTGGCAAGTGCCACACGTGCTTTCTCCCCACCACTCAGTACGCGGATTTTTTTATCGGTATCATCACCGCTGAACAGAAAACAACCAAGAAGCGTACGCAACTCCAGTTCCGTTTTCTGACTACCGCAATGCAACATTTCCTCCAGAATCGTATGCTGAAGGTTCAGACATTCCAGCTGGTGCTGGGCATAAAAACTCTCCTGCACATTGTGCCCCCAGATCCGTTCTCCTTCAAAGGATTCTGTTCCGGCAATGATCCTTAACAGTGTTGATTTTCCTTTTCCGTTCGCACCTATCAGAGCGATTTTATCTCCACGCTCAATCTCCGCTCCGGCATTCTCCACAATTCTGTTCTCCCCAAAAAACTTGCGGATGTTTTTCAGCGTACAAAGCACTTTCCCTGGTGTACGGTCCACCTGGAAGTTTATGCGGATATTGGGACGTTCCAGTGCGGTGTCTTCAATCCGGTCCAGTTTTTCCAGCCGCTTCTGTACACTTTGTGCCTGGGCGGCCTTAGACGCCTTGGCTTTAAACCGCTCGATAAAGCGCTCCTGCTGGCGGATATAATCCTGCTGATTTTCAAAAGCCCGTTGCTGCAACTCAATACGCAGCGCTTTCTCTTTTTCGTAATAATCGTAATTGCCTGCGTAGATATGCAACTGCTGCTGGTAAAGTTCTACAGTCTTCGTTACCATCCGGTTCAAAAAGTATTTATCATGGCTCACGATCACCACGGATCCCTGATAATGCAGTAAATATTTTTCCAGCCACTCAATCGAAGGTAGATCCAGGTGGTTCGTAGGCTCATCCAGCAACAATAAATCCGGCGCCTGTAAGATCATTTTCGCCAGCAATACCCGCATCCGCCAGCCCCCACTGTATTCTTTGTAGGGGCGCAACAGATCCGCATTGGAAAAACCCAGTCCCTGCAGTACTTCTTCGGTTCTGTGATGAACAGTATACCCACCAGCCAGTTCCAGTTCATGCAACTTATCGGTATACAATTCCAGTTTCTGATCGTCCTGCTCCTTTTCCAGCTCATGGCCCAGTTGCTCGATCTCCCTTTCCAGCCTCAATACATCCTCAAAAGCACCCATTGCAACCGTAAGGATCGAATCCTCCGTGTCAAAACTCAATAAATCCTGATGGAGAAATCCGATGCGGATCCCCCTGCTTTTTTCAACGGTTCCATTAGATGGGCTGTATTCACCCGTCAGCAGGCGCAGCATAGTGGACTTCCCGGTCCCATTATACCCGATAAGTCCGATCCGCTCGTTCGGCTGTATATGCCAGGTGGCATCCTCTACGATTACCCGTGAGCCAAATTCGAAAGTCAGATCCTGAAACCCTGCCAGCATAGTTATTAATATTTTAAAATCGCGCAAAGGTACATATAATGTTATCTTTGCAGGTAAATCATCGACTATGCGGGTCTTATTCTTTTTATCCGTCCTGTCTTTCCTCGCTTCCTGTGCAGGTTCTGCAACGGATTCTACCCCTCAGACCACAACGGATATACCGCAAAAAAACGTTTCACTGGATACAGCCACTATGGCAGCACTAAGCAATATCCTCTCTGCCTATGAAGGGCTGCGCGATGCCCTGGTTGAATATGATTCCGTTCAGGTAGATACACTGGCCAAGCAGTTATCCGCCCGCATGGAAGGCATTTCTTTTGCTGGCATATCAGATACTTCAGTGAGTAACGGGCTTACAGGTCAGCTCGCAGCCATGGCAATTGCCACAAATTCAGTAACTTCTGAGAAGATGCTTGAGGGGAAAAAACGCAGATTTAGCGACCTTTCCAATGCTTTTTATGCGCTCCTCCAGCAGGCACAGTTTGACCAGTCAGTCATTTACCGGCAAACTTGTCCCATGGCTTTCAACGATAGTGAACAAGCATCCTGGGTAAGCCGTTCAGCTGAAATCATAAATCCATATCTGGGCCGAAAACACCCGAAGTATGCATCCGGCATGTTGCATTGCGGAGAAATATCTGACTCTGTCCGTTTTATCAAATAATTGAATACTGTGAACAGGAAAAGCTGTCTGCTCATGTTGAGCATGCTGTATTTTTATGCAGCCGGTGCCCAGTCTGTATATACCATCAGCGGTTATGTCCGTGACTCACTTTCCAGAGAAACGCTTATTGGAGCATCCCTGACCGTCAGAGGACAGTCAAGGGGTGTTAGTACCAATAGCTACGGTTTTTTTTCCATCAGCCTCCCTGAGGGTAATTACCAGCTGGTTGTCAGTTCAGTAGGCTATCTCCCTACAGAGCAATCTGTTGCCCTAAACCGTGATGTGGAACTGGATATCGCCCTCCTGGCAAAAGCATCTCTAAGCCAGGAAATCGTGATCTCCTCGCGAAAACGGGATGCCAATGTCCGAAACGCACAAATGGGAAAACTGGACCTGTCGATGAACCAGATCCGCTCTCTTCCGGTGATCTTTGGAGAAGTAGATCCGCTGAAAGCCCTTCAGCTCATGCCCGGTATCCGCAATGCCGGAGAAGGGAATAGCGGACTATACGTAAGGGGAGGAGGTCCGGACCAGAACCTGATTCTGCTGGATGATGCCGTGGTCTACAATCCGGGTCATCTTTTTGGATTCTTTTCTGTATTCAATGGGGATGCCCTTAAAAATGTTTCACTCATCAAAGGTGGAATGCCCGCTCAGTATGGAGGGCGTATATCTTCCGTTCTGGATATCTCCATGAAAGAAGGGAATATGCAGGACTATCAGGTAGAAGGGGGGATCGGCACCATTTCCTCACGTGTTTCCGTTCAGGGACCGATTGAAAAGGAAAAAGCTTCTTTTATGGTTTCTGGCCGACGAACCTATGTTGACCTGCTGGCTAAACCCTTCATTTCGCGGTCGAGTAATTTCAATGGCTCCGGTTATTTCTTCTACGACCTGAATGCAAAGATTAATTATCGCTTTTCTCCCAAAGATCGTCTGTACCTCAGCAGCTATATTGGAAGAGATGTATTTGATTTCCGCAATGGCGACCGCAGTCTGGACATTAGTATTCCCTGGGGAAATGCTACTACCTCCCTGCGATGGAATCATGTATTCAATAAAAAGCTTTTTGCCAATACCACAGCCGTTTACAACGATTACAAATTTACGTTTGGCGCAACACAGGATAATTTTAATGTACAGTTGAACAGTGGCATCCGTGATTTCGGACTGAAAACCGATTTTGATTATTTTGCCAGTACCAGACACCGTATCCGTTTTGGTGCCCAGCTGACCCGACATAGATTCACGCCCTCTGTGGTTTCAGGAAATCAGGACAGTACTGTTTTTGAGCCGAATAATGCCCAGATCAAAAACGCCAGGGAATTGGCTCTTTATATCCAGGATGACTGGGATATTTCTGAAAAACTAAAAATGAATGTAGGCCTTCGCCTGTCTGCTTTTCAGCAAATCGGCTCCTATACCCATTTCCAGCGGGATGTAAATGGTAATAAACTGGACAGTACAGTATATGGACCGGGACAATCCGTGAAATGGTATGGAGGTCCCGAACCTCGCTGGACCATGCGGTATACTCTTGATGAAGTGTCCTCCATAAAGGCCAGTATTACACGAAATATTCAATATATACACCTGGTAACCAATACGGGTACATCGCTGCCTACAGATGTGTGGGTTCCCAGCACCATTCGTGTGAAGCCACAACTTAGCTGGCAATATGCACTGGGTTATTTCCGAAACTTTTCAGACAACATGTTTGAGACTTCTGTAGAAGTCTATTATAAAAACATGAATAACCAGATCGAATACCGCGAGGGGTACACGCCCTCCATTCGTGATCCGGAAGAAGAATTTGTGTTCGGTAGGGGATGGAGCTATGGGTCAGAATTCTTCATCAATAAAACCCGTGGAAAATTTACCGGATGGATTGGCTATACACTAAGCTGGACATGGAGGAAATTTCCTGAACTGAATAATGGTATAAAATATCCCGCGAAATACGACCGGAGACATGATCTTTCACTGGTCACCATTTACGAAGCCGGTCCCCGCTGGAAATGGTCGGGAGTATTTGTGTATGCTACCGGAAATACCATAACCCTGCCGGAACGATTTTATCTTACGGAAGGAGTGCTTGGCCAGCAGTTCAGTTCACTGAACCAGTACAGGCTTGCTCCTTATCATCGGATAGATATTTCAGCAACATACACGCCCAGACAAAAGCAATCAAAAAAGTTAAAAGCATCATGGGTATTCAGTGTGTATAATGTTTACAGCCGCATGAATCCCTTCTTCATTTATTTTGATCAGGAGGGTAGTGCTTTCAACAACACATTACGTATTCAGGCGAAACAGGTATCTCTGTTTCCTATTATCCCGTCGGTAACATGGAACTTTAAATTCTAGTTGCCGGGTTTTTTCTTTTTAACAAACCGGACGGCTCCGTTTGTTTGTTCCGATGACGTGATGTTGACTTCATAACGCTTCCCTCCATTGGTCACCACCATAAGGGCGGAGTTAGGCGGAATCGTTCCCAGATTCTCCGCATACATGACCAGGTCCTGCTGATCATCATCACTCAGATCGATCGTAAGACTGATAGGTGTGGTACTCAGTCGTTGACGGGAAACCATCAGCTTGCCGTTGAGATAAAGGCTCACTGTGTCACCATCTACCTGCCCATTATCGTACAAATCAACTTTAAAAGATTTTTCTTCCACATCGATGGTTCGTATAATCTGGATAGAACGTTTTTCATAACCGGATGGAACCGATTGCACAGGAATATTTGTTTCCTGCCTGGGGTTTGCGCGCTCCTGATTTGTGGGCGCCGGAAGGGGGGTATTGATGCCGGCAGAAGAATTTGATTTAGACAAATCCTGATTAACTCTCTCTGTTCCTCTCGAAATTTTTTGATTCGGTAAGTTTGTGCTGGGTGTGTTGGCTATAGCTGCTCCTGTTTTTTCAGGCATCGATCCGGTGAGAGGCTTTTGTGTTTTGGGGGAAGCGGAAGGAGTACCTCTTCCTGCCAACGAAGAAGACGAAGATGGCGGGACCATTTTGACTAGTTGCTTTCTTTCCAATTCCGTCTGACCGCTCCCACAATTATCCTTATCGGTTGCCGGCCTCCATTTTCCAAGTAATATTTCCTTGCCCTCAGCTTTCATATAAGTCAGCAGATGCGTTTGCAGACAATCTCTGAAATCAGGGGGCGTGTTGGCTTTAACCCTTTCAACCTCGCTTACTACCATTGATTTGCTGCCTTTATCATATTTTCCCGATAAACGGCAAATGGTGAAACAGCGCTTTGCTCCCAGCATAAAATACGTGTACGAATATCCGGATATTTCATTCTCTTTCACATCCAGCTCCAGGATATATTCCGTTTTGCTGCCAGACCGATCTCCCGAACTGGAGAATCCACCTGTCCATTGGCCACTCAGTTTTTGCGCATGAAGGGCAGTAGAGAACGATAAAAAAACCAGAAAAAGACGTAAAATTCGATGCATATTCCAGATTTAAGCTATTCCAACTGCAAATTATCGTCAAATACCCTTAAGGTACTCAAATAGTTCGTTAAATTTGCCATCCATGCCGTTTTGGCAACGGATAGCAAGTTAAATAATTGATGATCATGATCAGGATCAGTTTTCCGGATGGAGCTGTAAGGGAATATCAGAACGGTGTTACAGGGTTGGAAATCGCAAAATCGATTTCAGAAGGACTGGCCAGAAAAGTACTGGCAGCAAAAGTTGACGGTGAAGTATGGGACGCCACCCGGCCGATACAAAAAGACGCAAGCCTTAATCTCCTTACCTGGGATGATCAGGAAGGGAAATCCACTTTCTGGCACTCTTCTGCCCATCTTATGGCAGAGGCAGTAGAAGCTTTATACCCCGGTGCTAAATTCTGGGTAGGTCCGGCTGTGGACAAAGGTTTCTATTACGATATTGACCTGGGCGACCGTACCATTTCAGAAGACCAGTTGAAAGAAATGGAAAAGCTCATGAATGAGCTGGCTAAAAAAAATGAGGTATATGTCCGAAAGGCGATGCCCAAACAGGATGCAGTTGCCTATTTTGAAGAAAAAGGCGATGAATACAAGCTGGATCTGCTTCAGAACCTTCAGGATGGCGAAATTACCTTTTATACCCAGGGTAACTTCACCGATCTCTGCAGAGGGCCACATCTGCCTCACACCGGGCTGATCAAGGCCATTAAACTGACCAATATCGCAGGCGCTTACTGGAAAGGCGATGAAAAAAACAAACAGCTGACCCGCATTTATGGAGTAAGTTTTCCGAGCCAGAAAGAGCTGGATGAATACATCACCA
Source organism: Sphingobacteriales bacterium (assembly GCA_947463665.1). Lineage (GTDB taxonomy): Bacteria > Bacteroidota > Bacteroidia > Chitinophagales > Chitinophagaceae > Pollutibacter. The sequence continues at coordinate 722 of CANHUD010000030.1, read as the reverse complement.
TGCTGGAAGAAGCCAAAAAGCGTGACCACAGAAAACTTGGCAAGGAACTCGGCATATTCATGTTCGATGATGAAGTAGGGCCGGGGCTTCCACTCTGGCTGCCCAATGGTGCCGTAGTGATTGAAGAATTGGAAAAGTTAGCTAAAGAAACAGAATATGCAGCCGGTTATAAGCGGGTAGTCACCCCTCATATTGCTAAGGAGAGTATGTATCTGACCAGCGGACATCTGCCTTATTATAAGGATAGTATGTTCCCTCCCATGGAACTGGAAGGCACTAAATACTACCTGAAAGCCATGAACTGCCCGCATCATCATAAGATATTCTCTTCGGATGCCCGAAGCTACAGGGAACTTCCGGTTCGCCTTGCCGAATATGGGACCTGCTACCGCTATGAACAAAGTGGTGAGCTGTTCGGACTGATGCGGGTACGCTGCCTGCACATGAACGATGCCCATATCTACTGCAGCCGCGATCAGTTTGCACAGGAATTTAGGGCAGTGAACGATATGTACCTGAAGTACTTTAAGATTTTCGGAATCGATAAATACGTCATGCGCCTGAGCCTTCACGATCCGGCCAAACTCGGTCAGAAATACATAAATGAACCCGAACTATGGCTGGAAACGGAAGAAATGGTAAGAAACGTACTTATTGAATCAGGCATCCCGTTTGTGGAAGTGCCCGACGAAGGTGCTTTCTACGGTCCAAAAATTGATGTG